>JAFDCR010000031.1 GCA_019312685.1 Deltaproteobacteria bacterium
CGGAGACCTGGAAGCCCTGTGCAAACGGGTCATTATCATTAACCACGGTCAGCAATATTTTACCCTGGTATCAAGGGCTGCCGATTTTTATAAAAGGGAAGGCGCCAAGGTAAAAACAGGAGAAATCATCGGCATAACGGGTGAAGGGGATTCTCTTTATGGAGAAGGACTCCACTTTGAAATACGCAAGGGGGCAAATCCTGAAGATCCTCTACCCTGGTTGAAAAAGGACTCCCTTTCTTTAACAGTTCCATCTCCCCCAGAATAGGTGGTTTAAATATCGCCTCCCCTTTTTCTTCATTCAAGCGATATTTTTACCGGACAATCCCGTAATTATACAAAATTTATATACAAATTATCTCTAAAACTCTTCTGTCAGTAATGAAAACCGGGGTCAACAGGTTTATTATATTGTCTGTTTATCAATGGCGTGCTAAAATTATATATTGTGCTTCATAAAATATGGTTTTAGAAGTACACCATTTTTTCCAACACCAAAATTTAATCAGATGTATCTAGCAGGTTAATTATGAAGCGAACAGTAAAAATCCTAACAGTTGCTCTGATCGTTTTTCCAATCCTCATGGGCGGTCGGCAATATGGTTATGCCAGTACCGATGATTTACAGGAAACATATAAAAATTTAGAGGTGTTTTCAAATGTACTCAGCATTGTACAGCAGAACTACGTTGATGATGTTGACACGAAGGAAACCCTTGAAGGAGCAATTAAAGGGATGCTGACCAGTCTGGATCCCCATTCATCCTTTTTAAAACCGGACGATTTCAAAGAACTTCAGGTCGAGACAAAAGGCAGTTTCAGCGGCATCGGCATTGAGATAACCATAAAGGATGACATGCTCACCGTAGTTTCCCCCATAGAGGACACCCCGGCCTTTAAGGCAGGTATTAAGGCCGGCGACAGGATCATTAAAATCAACGGTGAATCCACCAAGGACATGACCATCTTTGAAGCAGTAAAGATATTAAGAGGGCCAAAAGATACTGAGGTAACCATTTCAGTTCATCGTGAGGATTGGACCGATATTCAGGAATTCACCATCATAAGAGGCGTGATCCCGATCCACAGCATCCGGGCCAACATTCTGGAGCCGGGCTATGGTTATATCAGAATTACAAATTTCCAGAGAAACACCTCGGTTGATCTCAACAAAAGTATTGATGACTTTTTAAAAGAGGGCGCGCTGAAGGGATTGGTCCTCGATCTTCGCAATAATCCCGGAGGACTTCTCGATGTCTCAGTCAAGGTCGCTGATATCTTCCTGGACGAAGGCATTATCGTCTCAACCAAAGGACGGATCAAAGAGCAGAATATGGAATTTTCGGCCCACGGAGGAGGACCGGATTATGAGTTCCCCATAGTAGTTCTGATAAACGGAGGTTCAGCATCTGCTTCGGAAATTGTAGCCGGTGCCCTGCAGGACCATAAACGGGCACTTATTCTGGGAACCCAGTCATTCGGCAAGGGCTCCGTCCAGACAATCATTCCGATGGGCGATGGTGCCGGATTACGGCTTACCACCGCCAGGTATTATACCCCCAACGGTACCTCGATCCAGGCAACCGGCATCACTCCTGATGTTCTTGTGCCTGAGGCTGATTCCAAAGAGGATGACGCTGAAAAAGGTCCCAAAAGTTTTCTCAGGGAAAAGGACTTGAAACATCACCTGGAAAACGGCGGTGACATTCAGCTGAAACCTGAACCCCAGACAATTGAAAAGAGCGGCCTGATATCCGATAAGGTAACGATTGATGAGAAAACCAAAGAAAAATTAAAGAACGACAACCAGCTAAACACCGCTCTGCTTGTCCTGAAAAGCCTGAATGTACTTTCCAAGTCCGGTTCAGAAAAATAGGTTTCTGGAGTTATTCAAAAATTAGAATTTCCTGGATAAATTCCCGATACCGCTCATAGTCCCAGATCACGGATAAAGCGCATGTCTTTGGTCCAGTTCTTATGCACCTTTACCCATAGTTTCAACAGAACTTTCTGCGTTAGGAGTCTTTCAATATCCAGGCGGGCGCTTTTTCCAATCTGTTTGAGCTTCGAGCCTTTTCTGCCGATAAGTATCGCCTTCTGGGAAGATTTTTCCACAACTATGGTCGCATGAATGGTAACCAGGTTTTTTCCCTCCTCTTCCTTGAAACTGTCAATAATTACCGCCGTTGAATAGGGAATTTCCTGCCCGGTCAGGAGGAAAATCTTCTCCCTGATGATTTCTGCAACAATAAAACGCTCGGTAGAATCCGTCGGAATATCTTCCGGATAAAGCCGGGGGCCGGTCGGCAGGAGGCGGACCAACTCCTCCAAAAGGATATCCGTACCATCACTCCTGAGAGCCGAAATCGGCACAATTGCTGTGAACGGATAAATATCCCGGTACATCTCAATCATCGGCAGCACCTGCTCTTTTTCCAGAAGATCCATCTTGTTTAATACCAGGATTGCCGGACTTCCCGCCCCTTCAAGGTATTCAACCGCCTTCTTCTGTTTCTCAGGCAGAGGCAGGGAAACATCGACCAGGAACAGGATAGCATCAACCTCGGAAAGACTTGCAACAGCCACTTTAACCATTTCAAGATTCAGCGGCTTGCCGGCCTTATGCAGGCCCGGTGTATCAAGCATGACTATCTGATATGAAGGACTATTAAGAATACCTATGATTCTATTTCGGGTGGTTTGGGGTTTTGGAGTTACAATTGAAATCTTCTGCCCCAGCAGACAATTGAGAAGTGTGGATTTGCCTGCGTTTGGCGGGCCGACAATCGCCACCATGCCGGATCTGATTTTCTCTTCCTGCATATCTTTCAAAAAATCCCTTTAATGACCGCTTTATCCAATAATGTTTCCATGATGATAAAACTCTTATAAGCCTGAGTCCATGAAGGACAATTTCACCTCTGCCTAAAAAATTCCAACTTACATTGTAAAAATAACATATTACAACATATCAGCTCCTGGAGACACACTTTCTTCATAACAGATTTCCGTATTAAGTATTACATTGGAATATTTATTAAGTTATTATTCATATCTTTACTGCATCCTGAATACATGGTATGCCGTTCAGGCGTCTTTTGCGGAAACAACTTTTACTTATTGTACCCTTAAAAAATAAACGGAAAACAGGATATACCCAGCACATGACACAAACGGGCAGAATAATCGAATACCTGGAAAACGGTAAATTCATATGTGCCTTTGTTTATGAGGATAACGGCAATCGCCTTCGTCTGCTGAATCAAAACAGCAGAGAGATCAACCTGCCGCTTAACAGGATTGTCCACCTTTCAAAAGAGCAATTTTCTGTTGCAAAAGCCAGAGAGGATATCATATTGATTCTTCAAGCAGCCTCAAAAGAAAGAGAAAAACTGGCCCGGGAAATTAACCTCGATGAAATTTGGGAACTTGTTTCTGAAAAGCCTGAGGAACAATTTTCCATCAATTTTCTTGCCGGCCTGTTCTTCGGCAGTGACCCTTCCGATGACCAGACCGCCGCCTTTCTCCGGGCTGTCATTGATGACCGGCTTTACTTTAAATACAAAGCCGGCATGATCCAGGTTCATTCACCCGAAACTGTTGAACAGATCAAGCTTATGCAGGAAAAAGAAAAACAGGAGAGAGATTTTATCTCCGGCTGTACCTTGGCCCTGCACAGCCTGTGGAAAGAAGGAAAACTGCCCGTCAATTGGGAAGAGGGCGAAACCGTCCTGGAGATACTTAAGGACTACTATCTTCTCGGCAAAGACGCCCCGGAACATGATCTGGCGCGTAAACTCCTCAAGAACGCTCAATTAAACGGCCAGCATGATGTATTTCATTTACTGGTAAAGGCCGGAGTCTGGGATGAGCATGAAAATATCCCTCTTCTGAAAAATGATATACCAATAGATTTTTCTGCGGAAGCCATGGCCGAAGTCAGAAAAATTACGATCCCTTCAGTAAATGAACTTTTGGAAGCCCAAAGACACGACTTTAGAAATTTGCCAGTTTTGACCATAGACGGTCCGGCGACCAGGGACTACGATGATGCCCTTCACCTGGAAAAAAGGGGAGAAAACTACCTTGTCGGCATACATATCTCGGATGTGGGTCATTTTATAAAACCCGGCAGCGTCCTCTTTGAGGAGGCACTTAAAAGGGGAACTTCAATTTACTTCCCGGAAAAACCTCTCTCCATGCTTCCTGCCTCCCTTTCTGAAGACAAATTAAGTCTGCGACGCAATCATGAACGGCTTGCCGTAAGCTTCCTGGTGTTGCTCAGTCCCACTGCTGAAGTCCTCAAGTATGATCTTGTCCATAGTACTATTTCAGTCCAACGGCAGTTGACCTATGAAGAGGCGGACCGGTTGATCAAACAGGAAAAAGAAATGGCAGTGCTGGCCGCACTCAGCAAAATGCTGCGGCAAAAGAGAGTCAATAACGGGGCTCTGCTGTTGCCTGTGCCGGAATTAAATATAAAAATATCACCTGACAATAACATTGAAATCAGCAGTTCTGATGCCGATACCCCCAGCAAAATCCTTATCGCTGAATTTATGATCCTGGCAAACATTCTTGGGGCTCAATACGTTGCCGACAGGGAGGCACCGGGTTTATTCCGCAGCCAGATGGAACCAAGGCAAAGGATTATCGACGGTTTTGAAAAGGATTTGGCAAAAGTTATCCGGCAGCGGAAACGCTTGTCCCCGATGTCATTATTAACTACGCCTAAATCCCACAGCGGGATCGGCGCACCACAATACACCACCATAACATCTCCCATCCGACGCTTCCTGGACCTTATCATGCAGCTCCAGATCAGTCATCTCATCAAAGGCCAGGGCGTCTTTTTCAGTATGAAAGATATGAAACATTACGGCAGCATTATTTTAGCGACCCTTGAAAAAGCCAACCAGGCCAAATACCTACGCCAGCGTTACTGGATATTAAAATACCTGGAACCAAAGGTCGGAGAAAAACTGCCTGCAACAGTTATAGAGTATGGCCATAAACGGACACATGTCTTTCTGGAAGAATACCTGCTTGATGCCGACCTGCCTCTTAATTCCGCTTTTAAGGTTTCACCCGGGGATACCATTATGGTCAAACTTTCAAAGATTGATCCCTTAAGTAACATTTTAAGAGTGGAATGGTAGATACCACTCTGTTACACTTTCACCGGTAAAAAATCGGTTTTTACCTCCCTGAATCGGAACAAGCAAACTTATTTATCAAACGGACCCACCACACCACATGTTGTACTGCCATATCAATAAGCCTACAACATATAGCACCCCGGACAAATCTTTCCGGAAAAACACCGGTTGTAACCCTAACAATCATTTCATTTTTAGTTAATTTTTACTTGACATAGAGCGGAATTATCATATAAAAAGTACCATTAGTGGTGGAAAGTGGTATAAAAGGGAACAAAAGGGTGGCCTCATGCCCAGAACAAAAAGCAGCAAATCGACGACAAGTAGATTTCGCAGCCGCTCAGAACATACTCTGGACAGCAAGGGAAGGTTAAACATTCCGAGCAGATTCAGGGAGGTGCTTCAAGACCATTACCAGGAAAAACTGATGGTCACCAACTGGCACAAATGTTTAAAGGCCTTTCCGGCAAAAATCTGGGAACAGATCGAAACGACTCTGCTTGTTCAGGGAAAGAAACAGCCGGGGATGGATTCTTTCAGGCGCTATGTTATTTCCGGTGTTGCCGACTGCATCCTTGACAAACAGGGGAGAATTCTGCTGCCGCAAACCCTGCGGGCTGATTTTGAATTAAAAAAGGACGTTGTCCTGAACGGCATGCTCGACCATTTCGAAATTTGGGATAAAGCTGCCTGGGAAAAAGAAAGAAAGCTGACCCGAGACAAATTCAGCGATTTTGAGCAGAGCCTATCCACCCTGGGCATACTTTAAGTAGGGGATAACGTGAATCCGGCGGGGAAAAACTTCTTACCGAAAAAGCCTCGCACCCCAATGGCTGAATCCCAGGATCCTGAAACCTCCACACCAATCCACAGTCCCGTTCTCCTTGAGGAAGCAGTTAACCTGCTGGCTCCTGTTGATGGTGGGATCTATATCGACGGCACCCTCGGACTCGGGGGACATACTGAAAAAATATTACAGTCCTGCGCTCCCTCCGGCAAGGTCATTGGTTTTGAATGGGATGACAAAGCTTTGGAATTGGCAAAAAAAAGACTTGCACCGTTTGGTCACCGTTTTACTGCTCAACACAGAAGTTATTCGGAAATCATGAGGGGTTTAGCAGAAGAAAATATTCATAAGGCGGATGGCCTGCTTCTGGATCTGGGGGTTTCCTCTCTGCAGTTTGACACCATTTCAAGAGGTTTCACTTTTCAGGCTGAGGGGCCTCTGGACATGCGTATGGACAGGCGGAGACGCTTAACTGCTGAAGAAATAGTTAATAATTACAGTAAAGATGATTTAGCAGATATTTTCTTTTATTATGGTGAAGAAAGACAGGCCAGACGTATTGCGGCACATATAACTGCAGAGAGGGAAAAAGCCCCCATAAGGACAACATCCCATCTTGCCCGAATTATAAGCAGTGCTGTTCCCAAAAAATTTCACCCCCGAAAAATACATATAGCCACAAAAGTATTCCAGGCTCTTCGAATAGCTGTCAATAAAGAGCTGGACAATCTGGCAGCAATATTGGATTTGATCCCGGAAATTATCAGACCCGGAGGCAGGGCCTGCATCATCACTTTTCATTCCCTGGAAGACCGGTTGGTCAAATGGAAGTTCAAAGACAACCCGCTGCTGCATGTGTTAACCAAAAAGCCTGTGAGGCCGGAAACCGAGGAAATCAAAATAAATCCCCGGGCAAGGAGTGCGAAGCTCAGGGCTGCATATGTGAAAGATTCAGCATAGGAGGTGATTGCTATGGTCAAAGATTACTCCGGCAGTTGTATCGCTAATAATTTCAGTAACAGAAAAATGAAAATCGCCGATTTCAGGTTGATGGATTACATCTCTGCCACCAAGCTTATCTGGAAAACTCTCGGGGTTGTCCTTTTTGTGACTGTAATCCTCGGTATTACTTCAACTGTATGGTACGGCTGGAAAATTCAGTTGGCCCTGGATCAAATAGGCAGCTACCAAAAAAGCTACAATGAGTTGACAAACGAAAATAAATTACTGGTCGCCCAGAGAGATTTAATGTTGACCGAGGACCATATGGAAAAGGCAGCTCAGAAAATCGGCTTATTTTCACCGGAAGAGCGCCAACTCCGGTATCCCAGATAAATAACTCCATAATATATATTTAATGAGGATAGCAAATGACGCTAAACCATGATGAGAAAGAAATTTTTGCTGATCAGTTAAATGCTGAGGAGGACAGGAACATACCGAAAATATCTTTTCTCGATGATTTGGATGCAGATTCCCTGAAACTTGTGGAACTTATTATGGCAGCAGGTACTGGGCAGAAGGATATTATCCGGCAACTCAGACATACTGCATCAGCGCACAGGAGCATGTATGCTGAATGACTGAGCAGACTAAAATACAAATCGGACAAAGACGACAAGCAGCGAATAGGAAAAGAAGGAAAGTCCGCCTGCTTTTTCTAATCTTTGTCCTGTTTCTGGGATTCGGAGCCGTGGTGTTTCATAAAGACAGGATATCCGCCATTAATGAAATGCTCCACTGGCTTCAGCAGAACAATCCCGATGAATTGACTGCTTCACCCCTGCCCTCCTCTATCAAAAGAGGGGAGATTTATGACCGCAACTTCAGGCCCCTTGCAACAACATATGAAACCTATTCGATCTACGCCCGTCCACTTGAAATGGAAAAACCGACTGTATCTGCGAACATATTGGCAGATCTCCTGGGAGAGGGGAAAAAACAACTAATCCCGAACTTGAAAGATGAACGCGGCTATGTCTGGGTTGCCAAAGATATCGATCGGGATACGGCTGATACCATAAAGCAACGGAACTTAAAAGGCATTTACCAGAACGTCGAAACAAAACGTTTTTACCCGAATTCGATGAAGGCCGCCCATGCAGTTGGATTCGTGGAAAGTGGCCAAGGGCTTGACGGTATAGAATTCCAATATAATGCAATTTTACGTGGTGATGAAATAAGCAGTGGCGAACTTAAAACCTTAAACCTTGACCCCCAAACCGGGCTTCAAGGGACCGAAACACACCTTGTGCTGCATCTTGACCTGATGCTCCAAACAAAGATTGAACATTTTCTTTACAGGAGGATGAAAATTTCCGGAGCCTCCAGTGGGGCGTTTATCCTGATGAATGCTGATACAGGTGCAATCCTTGCCATGGCAAGCTTTCCCTCTTTTGATCCCAATCGTTACTGGGAGTTCCCCAGTTCGAGCTTAAAGAACCATGCCCTGACTGAACCGGTTTACCCAGGTGAACTTGCGTTTATTTTCCAGCAGGCGGCGGCACTTGATTCAAGTAATGAAAAGATTACCGGTTCAGCTGCGGAGTCAGGTGAGATTGCCCCCGTTAATGTGATTGTCCCCGAGAAACGAAAAAAAAGAAGATCGTCAGTCGCTCCCCGGGTCGATTATGTCGATCCTGTCTATCTTGCTGAATTCGTCAAATCATTAGGATTCAACAGTCCGCCAACGACTGATTTATCTCTGAAAGACGAAGTGCCCGTCCCGGCTGACCTTAATATCACCAACCCGTCTTTCAGTTCCTCTGCCCTGAGACTTTTGAATGGTTTCACAGCCCTGGTCAACGGCGGCCGTCTTTTGGCACCCCATCTGCTCCACAGTGCCTATCAGAAAGGCTCTGCGGCTCCATTACAATTAGCTGTCTCCGAGCAAAAGAAGACTCTCAAGCCCCAAACCAGCGGGGACTTGGCGGAATTTCTTGCAGCAAAATGGCTGAAATTACACAAAGGAGACATCAAGGCTGATACACCGATGTTTTTTGAAACCCGTAATTATTCAACTTCGGACATAAAAAACAATCATCAGAAACCCGAGGATAAAGAGCCGGAGTTTATTGTACAAGTTCCTTATCTTTCCCAAAGTGTAATGCTCGGAGCTGTTCCCTGGAAAAAGCCAAAACTGACAATGATAGGTGTACTTTCCTATCCTGAAAACGGCAATGATGTATATCCTGAGGCCCTGGAAACCCTTGGGAGAAAATTCTCTTTTCTCAGTCCGGACCAGGATATGGTCAGAAAGATGCTTCACGTTGCCGCCATGTCGTCACCGGTTCCTTCTCCGGACTTTTGGCAGAGCGACACCAATTTGTATGCTAAAAATTCTGATTCCCAACTGTTCACAACTAATACCTC
>JAFDCR010000032.1 GCA_019312685.1 Deltaproteobacteria bacterium
CGGCAAATATCAACAGCACGATCGTGAGAACAACTGCCGTTATACTGGCCGCAGCGATGGCAGCATCCTGCCCAAGGATAGAGAGTGCGATCAGGGTGGCAACGGAAGACGCCGCCACATTGACGGCGTTGTTGCCGACACGGGCGGGGCCTTTATCCGGATTGCCCGTGAGGAGTACGGCTTAAATTCAATTTCATTGACAGATATTACCTTTTACGAAGTTGTAGAATGTCTGGATGTGGACCGCAAAGTCATAGATGATATTTTCATCCGGCTGCATGACGAGCCTTTATCCTCCGGCATTGAACCCATGAAAGATGCTATCCCGGTACTGCACAGGTTTGCGGAGCAGGCACCCCTGACATTTATTACCGCGCGCCCGGAAAAAGAGCCGATTGACATATGGCTCAAACATTTTCTCAGCCCTGAAGTTTATGAGCAAATGCGCCTGGTGGCAATGGGTGTACATGACAATAAAACACCCTATATCAAAGACCTGGGACTCAAGTATTTTGTGGATGACCGCTTGCAGACCTGCCGGAAACTTGCCAAGGAAGGAATTATCCCCCTGGTTTACAACCAGCCATGGAATATGAATGGTCATAATCTGCAAACGGTCGATGACTGGCAGGCTATCTATTCCCTATGCTTTGACTGATTGTTCCACCTGATCTTCCTGGTTACTTTTTTGTCCAGGAAAACATTACCCGACTGTTTACACTTTATTTAAAATATGTTAATAATTACAAACTTTTCCGCTTTTTTCTGCACTCAAATAACTGCCTGAGGTATCTTTGAAATGGAATGCCCGAAATGCGGCCACCATTTAAAGAAATATATAAATCCGCTGCCAACAGTAGATATTATTATTGAGTTAAAGGGCGGCATAGTTTTAATTGAAAGAAAGAACAGGCCTTTCGGTTGGGCCCTGCCCGGCGGATTCGTCGATTACGGCGAGTCCCTGGAAAAGGCCGCATTGCGTGAAGCCCGCGAAGAAACAGGGCTTCAGGTTACCCTTAAGCGGCAGTTCAAAACATATTCGGACCCGGCCAGAGACCCGCGGCACCATACCATATCAACTGTTTTTATCGCATCTGCAGATGGTTTGCCCAGCGCTGGAGACGATGCATGCAATGCAAAGATTTTCATGCAGCAGAACCTACCGCCATTGGCTTTTGATCATGCAAAAATCTTAGCAGACTACTTTAAATCCAGAACTGAAGCCGCCTGTCCATGAGTGATTCCCGCCTGAAAATACTGCTTGTCGATGATGACCAGTCAATTCTCGATATCCTGGCTGATCTTATGCCCATATTCGGTCATGATTTCGACAAAGCCGTTAACGGCGAAGAGGCTGTAAAAAAACTGAAGGAGGAAGTTTTTGATATCGTCCTCACTGATATGATAATGCCCAAAATGGACGGCATGGAGCTTCTGAAACACATTAAGGCCAACTATCCTAATATCAAGGTTATGGTTGTAACAGGATATGATCGCGCCTTCACCTATACGGATGTAATCAAAGCCGGAGCAAGCGACTTCATCTCCAAGCCTTTCAACATTGATGAACTTGAAGCCAAGATTAACAGGCTTGCCCGCGAGATTGAACTCGTAAGTCAGCTTGAACTTCTCTCAATATCAGACAGCCTGACAGACCTCTACAACAGACGTTATTTTGATTCCAAGATATTCGAAGAGGTCAGGCGTGGCCACCGACAGGGACATGATGTATACCTGGCGGTTATAGACGTTGATAATCTCAAAGTAATAAACGACAAGCAGGGGCATCCTGCCGGTGATAAAATCCTGAAGGCTGTGGGTGAAATAATCAAGCGTTGTATCCGTAAAAATGTCGACTGGCCATTCCGGTACGGCGGGGATGAATTCTGCGTTATCCTGACGCAGGTTAGCAGGGAGCAGGCCTTTATAACCACTGAACGCTTCATTCAAAGCTTCAACGAGATGAATTTATCCCTTTCCGGTCTGAGTATAGGCTTGGCACAATTCATTCGCTCTCAGGACAGAGACTGGACCGATGATATAGCCAATCTGGTAAAAAGGGCTGATATGGCCCTTTATAAGGCTAAAAATACCGGCAGAAACCGGGTGGTTTTAGACAACAACCATCATGAATAACCCGAAGCCGGAGAATGACAAGTATAAACCGGTGAAAATCAGCCGGCTCCTCTCAACTGTTTTTGCAGACAAAAAATGGCATGGCAGGCTTGAATTGCACAAGGTTTTTGAATTCTGGGACAGGACTGTCGGTAAAGAAATTGCTGCAGTTGCCCAACCTGCTCTGGTCCGTGGGGGGAATGTTCTCTGGATAAAAGTTAAAGACTCAATCTGGATGCAGCAGCTGCACTTACAGAAGGTACTGCTCCTTGAAAAGATCAATATACAGCTTAAAGGTGAAAAGTTTTCCGACATCCGCTTTCAATTGGACAGCTCTTTAACCGGTACACCGGAGCCGGATACCGTTCCTGAAAAACGAAAAACGGTTTTACTTGATAAGAAAAAGGAGCAGGAGTTTGATAAACTCATCGGTTCCCTGGAAAACGAGGATTTAAAGGCATCCCTTAAAAGCCTCTGGGTGGCGATGAAGACAAAGGGAAATAAATGAATTGAAGATTTGAGAAATTGACAATTGAAAATTTATGGTGGAAAATCTCCGATTTTCTCTTTGCCTGTCAATTCCCCTTTTTGATGCATAACAAATATCATCGTTCCTTCTCGATTTTTTAGAACGATAGTCTTCAGCCAATAATC
>JAFDCR010000033.1 GCA_019312685.1 Deltaproteobacteria bacterium
ATGGCGGGATGGGTATTGGGAGACCGTCAAGAAACTTTTTACAGTGGTTCCTAAAGAGCAGATCGTCTGGATCAGCATGGGGTGTCTGCGTTACCTGCCGTCCCTGAAAAAAATAGCCGGTCAGCGGTTCCCCAACTCCCGTTTTTTTCAGGAAGAATTTATCGAAGGCCTGGACGGCAAGGCAAGATATTTCAGGTCGTTGCGGGTTGAGATGTATCAGTATCTGTATAAACAGTTACAACAATATGCTGCTCCGAAAACCTGCATCTATCTCTGCATGGAGAATAATGAGATTTGGCAGGAAGTATTCGGGTTTATTCCCGAAGACAGGGGAGGGCTGCCCGCCATGCTGGATAAGGCGGCAATGAATTGAATTTAATCCAATCTGAAATTAATGTTTTTTTACCTGTAGTGTAATAGCCGGTAGCTGTCGAAAGGTTTTTGCGATAACTCCTTTATGTCATTCCGTGCGGCTTTATACCTGCATGGAAATCCAACAAATTTTTATTCAATAGTCTGGATTTTTTAAAATTCATTGTTATTTTTTTTAAGTCGGGATTATTGTGTCTCAAAAGAATGTATGGGAAACAATAATTACTAAATTTATACGTAGGAGAAAGAATGGTTAACAAAGTCATCCTTATCGGCAATCTTGGCGCAGATCCTGAAATCCGCTATACCCAGAACGGAGCAGCGGTGGCAAATTTACGCCTTGCCACAACGGAAACCTGGAAAAAAGAAGGAGAAAGGGAAGAGCTTACCGAGTGGCACCGTATTGTTGCATTCGGACGTCTGGCAGAAATCTGCGGGGAATACCTGTCCAAGGGCAGCAAGATCTATATTGAAGGCCGCATTCAAACCCGCAAATGGGAAGACCGGGACGGCAATCCCAGGTACACGACAGAGATAGTTGCCCGTGAAATGAAGATGCTAACCCCGAGGGGTGCTGCGGAGCAGGGCCAGGCTGGTGGTTACAGGGAAGAAGAGCCGCCGTTGCCAAATGCGCCGCCAATGGAAGATGATGTGCCTTTCTAGTTACCAGTTAACAATATTTTGAGTCGTTGAGTTATGGACTATTACGAAATCCTGGGACTGAAAAAAGACAGTACAACCCAGGATATTAAAAAGGCCTATCGTAAACTGGCCATGAAATATCATCCTGACCGCAACAAAGGGGATAAGGAGGCTGAGGAGAAGTTCAAGAAGATCAGCGAAGCCTATGCCGTCCTGTCAGATCCTGAAAAGAGAAAACAGTATGATACATTCGGGGCCAGCGGTTTTCAGCAGCGTTACAGCCAGGAAGACATTTTCCGCGGTTTCGATCTCGGCGACATACTGAAGGAATTCGGACTTGGCGGTCTGGGCGGCGGTTTCAGAGCCTCAAGCGGACAGGGCAGCCCCTTCGAGACCTTCTTTTTCCAAAGCGGCGGACCGGGTGCCGGTCGGACATCCTATTCAACTGGCCGGCAGCAGCCGGTCAAGGGAAGTGATCTGACCTATGAACTTTCGGTATCACTGAATGAGATCCTGACCGGGGCGGAAAAGACAATTTCCCTGCGCCGTGAAGGCAAAACTGAAAATGTATCCGTCAAGATACCGAAGGGCATAAAGGCTGGCCAGAAACTCAGGTTGGCGGGAAAGGGTTCGCCATCTCCTTACGGCGGACCGCCGGGAGACCTCTTCCTGATAATAAAGGAGCAGCCGCATCCGGTTTTTTCCCGTAAAGATAACAACCTCATTATTGAGCAGCATATTCCGTTCAGCCAGGCCTGCCTGGGCACTGAAATAAGCGTTAAGTCGCTGGAGGGCAAGGAGCTCAAGGTAAAGGTCCCGTCCGGTATCCAGCCAAACGCAAAGTTGCGCCTGAAGGGACACGGCCTTCCTGCAGGCAAGACCGGAGGCCGCGGTGATATTTATGTGAAGATTACGGTAGATGTCCCCAAAAAACTCTCAGAAGAGCAGCATATACTCATCCGGGATCTGGCCGAAAAAGGATTGTAATGAATCAAATAAGTTATCACGGCTTTCATTGACATCACTTTTATGCGAAAATACAAGTCCTGCCCCCATTGAAGAGGGCAGGACTTAAAGTTATGGTAAGTTGGCTCATCGCGGTCTTAATCCACGAATATCCCAAGACCCCAATAAACATTCAAGTTGACTGCCAGGTCGTTTTTTTCAACTGACAGAATCAGTATTTCTTGTCTGCAAAAGCCAGCCAGCCTCCTGCCAATACCAGCTCCCGGTCAAACTCGTTCAGGGTGAAGGTGATTGCAGCTTTGCTGTCCTGCTCATTTTCCGCTGTGATCAGGTTATGCTCCATATCAACTGTTAGCATTGCCTGGGGACCAAGGGAAAAAAGTGCTTCAATATCTTCACTGGAGAGTTCAATGGCCAGCATACCGCAGTTGAACATGTTCTGTCGGAATATCCTGGCAAAGCTCTCTGCAATGACAACGTTGATCTCATTTACCTCGAAAACCCAAACTGCATGCTCTCTGGAGGAGCCGCAACCGAAGTTGGCTTTTGTGACAATAATGTTTTTCCCCTTTATATCATTTTCATGATTAAATCCTTTAAGATGGAGATCTTCCAGGATATGGGGTTTTAAAGCTTCCTTGCTGTTTTCGGTTAGGTATTTAGCCGGGATAATTTCATCCGTATTTATATCGTTTCTGTCCAGAAATAAAACCTGGCCGCTGAAATCCTTCATTTTGTTCTCCGGTAGATATTTTTAAACTGTAAAACAATAATTATATGTGATTCCAAATTTCTTAAGAAATCAGATATATTTTCTCGGGTCGGTAATATGACCGGCAACTGCAGCAGCCGCCGCAGAAAGTGGGCTCATCAGGTGCACCATCCCGCCTTTGCCCATACGACCGTTAAAGTTTCTGTTTGTGGTCGAAGCGCACACTTCACCCTCAGCCAGAACGCCGTTGCTCATTCCCAGGCAGGCTCCGCAAGTCGGGTTGGTGACGCAAAAGCCCGCATCCATGAAAGTTTTGATGATTCCTTCTTCAAGGGCCATGGAGTAAATTGCCGGAGTAGCAGGGGAAAGAATCCCCCTGACAGTTGGAGCGATTTTCCGGTCGGCCAGAATTCCGGCAGCCTCGCGCAGGTCTTCTATCCTGCCGTTGGTGCAGGAACCGATATATACCTGGTCTATCGGGGTCCCTTCCATTTCAGTAACATCCTTTACCTCGTCAGGCTTATAACCAAAGGTAACCTGTGGTTTTAGGTCTGTCACATCTATGGTGAGCTCTGAAGCATAGTCTGCGTCAGGGTCTGAATGCCACTTTTTAAAGTCTATAACAGCATCTTCAATACCTGCGTATGATTCCCGGATAAAAGGCCAGAGATATTCAGCCGTGGTCCGGTCGGGCATGCAGATGCCGCATGTGCCTCCGGCCTCAATTGCCAAATTGCAGATGGTCATCCGGGATTCCATCGACATTGTATCAACCACCGGTCCGACAAATTCCATGACCATATCTGTGGCGCCGTTCACACTGATCTGCTTGATGATATTCAAGATGACATCCTTGGCATAAACTCCGTCCGGCAGGTTTCCGGTTATGTTGACCTTCATGGTCTTCGGCTCTCTGAAAGAGCAGACACCCTTGAGTATGCCGACTTCAAGGTCGGTGGTGCCCACTCCGGCGGCAAAGGCTCCGAAGGCCCCATGGGTGCATGTATGAGAATCTCCCATGATCACGGTGTATCCAGGCCGGATGAAGCCCTTTTCCGGAAAAAGGGCATGGCAGACGCCATTGCTGCCGATGTCAAAGAAGTCTTTGATTCCGTGGCGCCTTGCCCAGTCCCGCATGATTTTTCCCTGGGTTGCGGTTTTGGAATCCTTGGCAGGGGTGACGTGGTCAATGACAGCCTTTATCTTATCAGGATCAAAAACCCGGTCCAGTCCCTTGGCCATAAGGTCGGTTATGGCGATTGGTGTCGTAATCTCATGGCACAGGACAACGTCAATATCAAGAACGACATTTGTCGGTGACGGTGTATCCCGCAGATGTGCCGTAAATATTTTTCCCGCGATGGTTTTTCCCATAATGTAGCTGCTCCGTAAGTTTAAAAATATAAAATTGAAAATGTGAAACGGATTTTTTAACCAGCTTAGGCAATAAGGTCAAATAAAATTTCCATTGACTGGTGCAGTGAAGGAGAATACTTTTTGAAAAAATGATTTGATTTCATTATTGATTATTCCCAAAAAAAGGAAAATACAAATTACTATGAAAAGTAAAATACAACCTGTTTTTCGTTTCTTCCCACCCCGGCAGACAGTTATAGTTCTTATAATTATTCTGAATTTATTCAGTTTAAACGTCTTTGAAGGCTGGGCTGCCCATGGCATAAGCATAGATGGCAAGCTTAAATATCCTCCTGATTTTAAACGGTTTGAGTATACTTCAGAAAAGGCAAAAAAAGCAGGGGCCCTGGTGCTTCATGACCTGGGCAGCTTCGACAAAATGAATCCCTATACCTTGAAGGGTTCTGCCCCATCCGGTCTGGATAACCTGGTTTTCGAGACCCTGTCAGTGGGAAGTCTTGATGAGCCCTTTGCCAGTTACGGGCTTATTGCAAAGGATATAGAGCTGGCGGATGACCGGCTGTCCGTAACCTATACCATTGATGAAAATGCGAGATTTTCAGACGGCAGCCCCATTACCCCTGAGGATGTCCGGTTTTCGCTCAACACACTTAAAAGCGATGCAGCTCATCCGTTCTACCAGGCATATCTGCAGGATATAACCGGCTCTGACATTCTTGACAACAACAGGATCCGGTTCAATTTTGCCAGGGTGAACCGGGAACTGCACATGATCGCCAGCCAGGTCCCCATCTTTTCCAAGAAATTTTATTCAAAGCATCACTTTGACGATCCCTCGATGGTTCCGCCGGTCGGCTCCGGTCCTTATGTCGTTGATTCGATAAATCCCGGCAAATCCATTACCTATAAGAGAAATCCCGATTACTGGGCGGCAAATCACCCAACCCGGAAGGGAATGTTCAATTTTGAGACAATCACATTCAAATATTTCAGGGACCAGATCGTCTCGGTCGAGGCCTTTAAGGCAAATGAATTTGATTTCATGTACATCAACATTGCCAAGCAATGGGCCCGCGATCTCGTCGGTCCGAAGTTTGACACCAAAAAGATTATAAAAGAGTACCTGCCCCATAGGAATAATCAGGGAATGCAGGGCTTTCTTTTTAACCTGCGGAACCCGCTTTTCCAGGACAGGAGAGTGCGCAAGGCCCTCGGTATGGCTTTTGATTTTGAGTGGGCGAATAATAAGCTGTTCTTTAATGAATACACCCGCAGCAACAGTTTTTTCAGTAACTCCGACCTGGCTGCCACCGGCCTGCCGGAAGGGTTGGAACTGGAATATCTTCTGCCGTTTAAGGAGCAGCTGCCTCCTGAAGTATTTATGAAGCCTCTGACCCCTTTTTCCACAAATACCCCGAACGGGGTCAGGGATAATCTCCGGGCCGCCAAGAAGATCCTCATGGAAGCAGGATGGCAGGTTAAGAAAGGCCGTCTGGTTAACGGTGAAGGTAAACCGCTGGAATTTGAAATAATGCTTGTTTCCCCTTCATTCGAAAGGGTTATGGCAGGGTATGTCAATAATCTGAGCAAGCTTGGAGTGAACGCAACCTACAGGACAATTGATCCGGCTCTCTATATCGACCGTCTTAACAGGTTTGATTTTGCCATGACCGTCCATGTCTTCGGTCAATCACAATCACCGGGCAATGAACAGCGCGACTTCTGGCATTCCGCTTCGGCGGACCGCCAGGGCTCCAGAAACCTGATCGGCATCAAGGATCCCGTGGTTGATCAACTGGTGGATAAGGTGATATATGCAATGACCCAGGAAGAACTGAACGCAGCCTGCAGGGCATTGGACAGGGTGTTATGGTATGGCTATTACGTGGTGCCGAACTGGTATGTGGCCCGTCATCGGATTGCTTACTGGAATAAATTCAACCGTCCTGAAGTCCTGCCTCTGTACTATAATCCTATCCAGGCTCTGATGACCTGGTGGATTAAGCAAAACTGATTTTCTGAAATTTTTCCCTGGATTGAGACTTTTTGAGAATGTTTATTCTATTAGGACCGCGGAGCTGTTTGCATATCATGAAATGATATAACGACCCAACGGGCCGTCAAAGGCGGTCACAGCTGCTTCGACAAATTCACACCCGACAGAATTTGGCCGGACACTTCTGACAATAGCTTCTTTCCTAATTACGGACCTGTAATCGTCTTGAAGAGTGAATTCGATGTTAAGCTCATCATCCACCTTGAACCGCTCGACACCTTCAGTTGTTGTGAATTCCAGGCCACTTATGGATACGTTCATCACCCTCATAGAACCTTGGTGACCCTTCTGGGACAGGTTTACAAATGAACCTTGCAGGCTGGTTATCTTTCGTTTTCTTTTACGGAATTCGATAATGGCCGTAAAGATATCCTTACAGGCGCATTTTATTTTGAGCTTGGACTTGTGTTCCTTCATTGCATCAACCTGCATGGTTTTCTGGCGGCCGCAGTGCGGACAGGTAATTACGGCTGTATTGTCGGGTCTGACATATGTCCTGCTTTCTTTAGTTTTTGTCATTATTAACCCCTTTCTTTGTTGTGAGATACAGAATAACCAATTAATATTAATTCGATTTATATTACCCGGTAAATTATATTTTTTAAATAAATTGAATAGAGTCCGTATGTGAATCTATCTTCTGACATCAGATGTCATTGCTGTCCACAAAAGCATAGGCACTATGCTTATGAATGGACTCAAAACTTTCCACACTGACTGAAAACCAGGATATATCCTTGTGTTGTTTGGCAAGTTCCGCCACTTTCCGGACAACGTCCTCAACAAACATAGGGTTTTCATATGCCTCTTCCGTAACGTATTTCTCGTCCGGACGCTTCAGGAGGGCATAGACCTGGCTGGAGGCAGCGGATTCAACCATATCTATCAGATCTTCCAGCCAGATGAATCCGGAAAATTTAACATTGAGATTCACCTCAGCGCGCTGGTTATGGGCCCCTCCTGAACTTATTTCTTTGGAACAGGGGCACAAGGTTGTCACCGGTACCTGGACGGAAAGTATCAGGTCTTCATCTTCACCGATACTGCCGGTAAAGCTGCAGTTATATTCCATGAGGCTCGGGGTGGAAGTAATCGGGGCTTTTTTTTCAATGAAATAGGGAAACGACATTTCAAGATGGGCAGCTTCTGCCTGGAGTTCTTCCTGCACCTCGGTCAAGAGTTTTGCCAGGATGCCGACACTCATATCATCCTGATACTTGTTAAGGGCCCTGATAAAGGTTGATACGCAGGTTTCCCTGTAGCTTTTAGGGATATCGGCATGAAGACTTATAGTTGCAACTGTCTCCTGCATGTCACCGAATTTTTCACGGATGCTCACCGGAAACTTTATGTCCTTGACGCCAACAGTCGTTATTTTCATTTCAGCAAATACTATTTTTTTAGTTATGCGTGCAGCATTATGATTTTTCCATTAACCTCTTTGGGAATCAAGGCAAATCGTGCGAGTATCTTGAATAATGGTGTGCCGAAATAAAAAATTTCGAGGTCCAGACTCAAATTCAAGTGCATCACAGCCTCTGATCTCAATGCCAGGTCAATATTCACCAATTCGGTTAATTCTGTGAGCGTGCTATTATTGATTTTACCCGGTTGCCTGAAGTTTAATTGTTTGAGTATTTCCAGACCACACTCTTCTTCATGTCGGTTAATGAATCGAACCACCGGTTCATCAACTGCAATTATATCAGAACGGCTCAGGAGACTTTTGCCGGCAACCGCTTCGAGATCTTCAGTATCCCAACACTTGAGCAGGACACATTCCAGGGGTCTGTGCTGATAGATTGAACAGGAAGACCTGTCTCTGTCATAGAAAATACAGGACCATTCCCCCTGGCCTCCCTTTAACTTGATAATTTCGTTCTCGGTCCATTCCGGCCTACTCTTTTCAAGAAAGAAGACCGGTTCTCCCCGGCGAATTGTAATCAGGGATTCCCGGGAAATATAATTTCCTTGTAACAGCTTTAAGTCTTTTTTATGAAGGGCCGGACCGCCTTTCAGGCAGCATTCGCCGCAGCGCCTACATTCCGTTCTTACGTTATTCTCACCCATCTTTGCAGGAAGTAAAAACTTTCAGGATAATTAAAGTTCGGCACCACAATATTTGCAGAATTTTGCATCCGTGTCATGACCTTCTGCGCTGCAGTCCTTACAGGATCGGGTAGCTTTTTTTGAGGAAAAATTGGATAGTTCAATTGTAACAATACCGGTTGGCACGGCAATAATGCTGTAACCGAGGATCATGATGAATGCTGCCAGCATCTGGCCGAGATTGGTTTGCGGGGAAATATCGCCGTAGCCGACGGTGGTCAGGGTGACTATTGCCCAGTATATCGAGCGTGGAATGCTGGTAAAGCCGTTTTCAGAACCTTCAACAAGGTACATTATTGACCCAAAAATGATCACCAGGGTTAGAACAGTGAAAAGAAAGACGATGATTTTCCTGCTGCTGGCACGCAATGCCTTCATTAAAAGAATGGCTTCCCCGATATACTGCACAAGCTTC
>JAFDCR010000034.1 GCA_019312685.1 Deltaproteobacteria bacterium
TTCAAAAAAGAAATCGCCGACCGTTATTTCGGATTTCGTAAAGTTATTGAGGATGATACCCAGGATTATGAGGACCAGGTCAGACAGTACTCCTATGTTCTGGAAAAAAGAATCAGCTTTGACCTGATTCGTCTCTATATCCTCTTAAAAGATTCCGCCTTGATTCACCTTTTCTGCGAAGAGGCGGGCCTTGAGGAAAAGCTCTTTTACGATGATGAACTCACCAATTCTCAGGCTATCATGTTGCGGGTTTTTCAGGGGGTCAGATTCCACGGGTTCACCAAGGCCGGCAGATTTAAGAATTTCGGCCTGGATTGTTACAAGCGACTGGCAGAGCATGTTGATCAATATGGCAAAAAGATTGAAGCACTACGGGATGTCCAGGAAACCATCAGCGAAGAGATAAAGCTCTTTTATCGAAAAAACGATATTAATGCCATCCTTAGTTTCATGCGCTCAATGGGAAATCCGGATTTAAGTTCTCACTTGGCCGGTGGTATGGAGGTAGGAATGGCGGAGTCATTAGAAAAAAAACTGGAAATCAAACCACCCTTCCCAATTGAGCAATATCTGCCGGTTATACCCAACCTCAAATCCCCGGACCGCATTCACAAGGAGTTGTTGCGGCTTATAAAACAGGCATATTCCGGGCAGGATGATCAAATTCTGAACATCTTCTCCCAAAAAGTGCCTTTTCCGCACCGTAAAGACGACCGATAGCTTGTTTATCAGAAGCAGAGATTCAGTAACTGATATAACTTATTGGGGAAGTTTACAGGTAATTTTTGCTGAAAGAACAATCAACATACCCACAGAAAGGAAATTTCCTGGAAAGTCGATCTATTTTTTAAACCGGTTGTATCTTCAGCTTGTTAGACTTTACAGTTTTTTAAATTTGAAAGGTTTTACAATAACTGCTTATAAGCCTTCCATTTAAGAAGATACAACATAGTGCTGTATACTGGGCGGACCGACAAACAGGGGTGAGATCTTAGCTAACTGCTCCTGGAGGTATCCGCTGGATTCACCGGCGATCATATCATCTTCAGTTTCCCAGATGGTGATTGAAATAAACTTGCTTGTTTCCGGATCCGTCAGGAGGTTCATACTCTTGAACCCCTTCTGTTTTTTTGCTTCAGGCATAACGCTTTCCTGGTAAATCCTTATCGCCTCTTCCTGTTTATCAATCTTGACCTTTCCCAATATCACCCTGGCATGCATAAATTGTTCTCCCGGTCCAGAAATTTTTAACAAAAAAACAATTTGGTCTTAATAACAGATATACCAGAACTTCATCATAAGTCCAAATTCCTTATAAAAAATTAAATTTTTCTTACATTTTCAATACAGGGATTTTGGAGTTTTATCTAGTTTGAAAGACTCAACTTAATACCTGTCTGAAGAAAACAATCTATAATATTTACTTTCAATTAACGCTGTCAACAAGTTAAGATGGAAATTATTGATTTGAATGTTATTATAGTTAACAGGGAGAATTCTGTCGGCGCAGTCTAATAGCAATAATGAGGTTTAGAGATGGAATCAGCACATTTTGTCGCTTCACTGGTTGCTACCATTGTCGGCCTGCTGTTGGTGGCATCGTTCACCTCAACCCTGGCAAAACGTCTCCACCTGCCTTTTACGGTCATGCTGGTAATTGCCGGTATGCTGCTGGCTATCCTGGCCAGGCACGGTCCGCATTTCCTGCATGGAATAGTCCAGTTTACAATCTCACCGGAAGTTATTCTTTTCGTCTTTCTGCCCACGCTTATCTACGAATCCGCCTTTAATCTGGATTACCGGCAGTTGCGGCAGAACATCATGCCGGTTCTGCTCCTTGCTGTCCCCGGGCTGCTTCTGTCAACCTGTATAATCGGCTTCGTTATCCATTACTTTACATCCATCGACTTTGTAGCCGCCCTGCTGCTTGGCTCCATTCTCAGCGCCACTGATCCGGTTGCCGTAATTTCGATCTTTAAACAACTTGGAACACCCAAGCGTCTGACTGTTTTGGTTGAAGGAGAAAGTCTCTTTAATGATGCCACCTCCATAGTGGTCTCCAAGATCCTTGTGGGCATCATAGCTGCCGGCTATTTCAGCAAGGCGACAATTGCCTCCGGTATTGTTGATTTTTTTGTTGTATTCTTAGGAGGCATCCTGGTCGGCTGTCTGGCGGCAATAATTATCGGCCTGATACTAGGACAG
Source organism: Deltaproteobacteria bacterium (assembly GCA_019312685.1). GTDB lineage: Bacteria > Desulfobacterota > Desulfobulbia > Desulfobulbales > BM004 > BM004. The sequence continues at coordinate 2,206 of JAFDCR010000034.1, forward strand.
ATTGAAAGCGATTCCTTCATTGAGATATCATTGACCACAATCCTGGCATATTTCTCTTTCCTGATAGCAGAGGAACTCTTTCACGTCAGCGGTGTAATGGCAACAGTTGCGGCCGGGGTAACCATGAGCAGCTGGGGCAGGACCAAGATATCTCCCTCGGTGGCCGGTTACATGGAAAATTTCTGGGAATACATGGCCCATCTTGCCAATGCCCTTATTTTTCTGCTGGTGGGTCTGCGGGTGGAGCTCAAGGCACTGTTAACCTCTTTTGACCTGCTTCTCTTGGTGGTTGTGACCATGCTGATTTCACGGGAACTAGTACTATTCATCCTGGTACCTTTATCAAGAAGCCTTGCCCCACAGGTTGAACCGGTTAACCGTCAATACCAGACCGTAATGTGGTGGGGTGGACTGCGTGGTGCTATTGCCCTTGCCATCGTTCTCAGCCTGAAAGATTTTGCCTACGCGGATACCTTTATCGCCCTGGTTATGGGAGCTGTGCTGTTTACCCTGCTGGTGCAGGGACTGACCATAGAGAAACTGGTGCGCTGGCTGGGCCTCAATAAATTGAGCCCGGCCGATAAAATCACCCGGGCTGAGGGATTGCTGACTGCTAAAGAGCATGCCTTGAAACGCATACCGGAATTGCAGCAAGGAGGGCTTTTTTCCCAGCGCGTTGCCGGCAAAATGCAAAAACTCTGCAATGAAGAAATTGATCTTCTGCGGCATACACTCAAGCAGCTGCGCCACGAGGCTTTTGACAGGGACCAGGAAAGACTGCTTCTTTTTTCCAAGTGCTTAGGTGAAGAAAAAAATTTCTATTACGAACTGTTCAGCAAGAATCATCTCTCCGAGCAGGCAATGAAGGACCTGTGGAATTCAGTCGATCTGCAGTACGATGCCCTGCGAACCGGTAAACCCCTTCCACACTTTACCCTTCACTCTCCCACGGCAAATCCTCTCAAGCGGGCTTTTGCAAAATTCTTCAGCAGGATGCCGGTTTTACGCCGCATATCAGAACATTGGCGCATGATAGTCATTGCCAGAGAATATGAAGAGGCCTGGGGACGTTATCAGGGAAGCACCAAGATCCTGGCTAACATAAAAAAAATGTTCTCCCTTGAAGCCATTCCAAAAGATGTCATCAATGAGATCATTGAACATTATCAATATTGGCGCGACTCAGCCCGGCAAAGGATCGACCGCACTGCCGAACAGCTGCCGGAGTTTGTCAATTCCATGCAGTTGCGCCTTGCAGGTTTGCTGATCACCCAGGCCCAGGAAGAGGTTATCACGTCTGAGACCCGGTCCGGCTTCATTCCTTCCGGTGTAGCTAAAACTATCCTGAAGGAACTCTTTGCCAAAGTTTACGTTCTGCGTGAACGTGACCTTAATCCACTGCAGATTGATCCGGCAGAGCTTCTCCGTAAAGTACCGTTCTTCAAAGATATTACCGCCGATGAAATCACCAGGGTAACGGAAAAACTCAAACCTCTGACCCTGCCGGAAAATGAAATAGTTATCAGGCAAAATGAAAGAGGTGACACCCTGTATCTCATCTCCCGGGGAGTTATCCGGGTTTCGCATAATGTAAAAGGCAAGGAAATTGATTTGGCAACCCTGATTGCCGGTGACTTCTTCGGAGAGATGGCCCTGCTGTATCATGAACCGCGCACCGCCACCTGCCGGACAATCACTCCGTGCGTACTTTACGCTTTGAAACATGAAGACTTTATGGAAATACAGCAGACATGTTCGGAAATAAGAAAAACCCTTGAAGAGGCCGCAAAAAAACGGACCGAAGAACTCCACAAGACCATGCCTGACAACAAGGATTAGAAGTTTTCATTCTGTTGTAATGCTCATCAATAGCATGTTCACATAGCACAATAGTGCAAAATCCACATATTGTTTTACCAGACCCTATATATGTTTGTGGTGATATTGCCAGAGTACTCATTGGTCATATCACCAAACTTTCCATTTTCCCATATTCATCAGGGCAACAGTAATTACTTAACAGTTTGAAATAGCTCAACATTGCTGCATTTTTCAAAAATGGCACATGTTTTGCTGACTCAATCACAAACCTTTGGATTTTTGTAGAACGGAACGTTTGAAAACAAAGGGTGACCAATACAAATGAGGGGCTGGCAAAATGAAAAATCTTAAAAAATCTCAAGAAAAGGAAATGAGTACTCTGGGTATGGCTTTCATGGGTTTATTAATGGGAGCTGGATCAATACTTGGCATTTGGTTCCTTGGCGGCGTTATCCAGGTACTTCAAAAGGTAATGGGCTAATTTTCAAACTCATTATCGTATAGGACTTAGAGGGTGAAGTCCGCGTTAGAGGGGGTGTTTTGCTACTTAAAGCACTCCCTCTATTTTTTTGCTGCATCATTGAGCTAATGTTTACCAAGGACAACTTATTTAACCTGCAACTGGCCGTGAAACAGGAAGTGCACTATAAAAGCTGAAGGAAACTTTTCAAATTCCTTTTTCCTGGGTTTGTATCTTAATGTAATCCTCAATATTTATCCGCAGCATTTCAGTAAATACCTTGACAAAATCCTGCACCTGTTCCTCCCTGTCTTCAGCCAAGTTACCTGTCCGCAGCGATGCCTCATAGGCGCAGTATCTTGCCGCTGCAAATCTTAATGCAACCCCGACATCCCCGGATTTGTCTGTTTCAGCCATCTTGTTGGCAAGATTGATAAATTCGTCGGCATAGTCATAAATCTTTTCATCCCTGTTTTTTTCCATCTGTTCACCCCTCTTTGTATTTTGCCTGAAGATCAGGACTCTGCTGTTCAAGCGCTCTCGCATCTGGAGACAGTGGTACCTGTCCCGAGACCACTCCTTGCAGCATAACTGAAGGCAGTCACCTTGTTGACATGATTGTTGCCTTGAATCCCCTGTGCCAGGGATGTTGCAAAATCCTCATAAACGAACCCATACCCTTCGGCACCATAAAAATGACCCAATACCTGCAGTTATCTTTGCTTTCAAGCCCTTTTATCCAGTCCGCCTTAACACTATAAAGCATATTCGGAAACTTTAAAACCGGGAAGCTCTTTGGGGATAATAAGCTTTTTCCCGAAAAAATATCGACAAAATTCAATGATTCCGGTAAGATTAGGGATGCAGGATTACGAACCAGACCGCTGCCCGGTCACATCACAAATCGATTTATCAATGACTAAGAAAAATAAGACTCCCCAAATACCATCCGATCCGGAACAAAATCCTGACAATTACTGGGAAATAAAGAAGAATCTTGATAAAAAGGGCAAAAA
>JAFDCR010000035.1 GCA_019312685.1 Deltaproteobacteria bacterium
GAAGGGGATGAGGAGACTGCGAAGGAGGTAGCCGAGTCCCTGGATGCACTTGGGAAACGGATTGATATTTTCGAAGTGGAGTGCATGTTTTCAGGAGAGCATGATGAAAATAATGCCTTACTTACCATACATGCAGGGGCAGGCGGCACGGAAGCCCAGGACTGGGTAGACATGCTTCTGCGTATGTATCTCAGGTGGGCTGAAGAAAAGGAATTCAAGACGGATATCCTTGATTACCTGCCCGGGGATGAAGCCGGAGTAAAAAGCGTAACGGTAATGCTTAAAGGCCATTATGCCTATGGGTATCTGCGTTCTGAGATGGGTATCCACCGTCTGGTCCGCATATCGCCATTCGATGCGGGCGGGCGCCGCCACACTTCATTTGCCTCGGTTTTTATTTTCCCGGAGCTTGATGACAACATTGACATTGATCTCAATGAAAAGGATTTGAGGGTTGATACATACAGGGCAAGCGGCGCCGGGGGACAGCATGTTAACAAGACCAGTTCCGCTGTGAGAATTACCCACCTGCCTACCGGCATTGTTGTCCAGTGCCAGAACGAGCGGTCCCAGCATCGCAACAAGGATATGGCGCTCAAGATGCTGAAGGCCAGGCTCTATGACCGGGAGAAGGAGATTCAGGCAAAAGAACAGCAGGAACTGCACGGCGAGAAAAAGGAGATTGGCTGGGGAAGCCAGATCCGTTCTTATGTCCTGCAGCCATACAGAATGGTCAAGGATCACCGGACAAACTGCGAGGTCGGTAATGTTGACGGCGTCCTTGACGGGAAACTGGAACCATTTATCAAGGCCTATTTGCTCTGGCAGCAATAAGCGAACCTGCTGAGACAAAATGAGCAGCAATTCCGGAAATGATGACAGGGACTGCGTTAAATGCGGAACCTGCAGTACGGTGTGTCCTGTGTATCTGGTCACCGGTAATGAAATACACTCTCCGCGGGGCAAACAGCACCTCAGGGCCAAAATAGAAAAGGGAGAGAGGTCTTCGCATTTTGCTGAGATATTTTCTCAATGTCTGCTGTGCGGTGCCTGCCGTGAAGCATGTCCCAGAGGTCTGGATACCCCGGAACTGGTCATCAGGGTTCGCTCGGAATTGCCCAGGATTTCAGGAATTTCATTTCTTAAGTATATTTCGAGAAAGGCCCTTGTCAATCCTTCCATTTTAGCAGGTTTGAGCCGGCTGGGAAGTGCTGCCGGGAAGCTGCTTGAAGACAGGCTGCCGCAAGACAGCGGCCTGCGGTTGCGGCTGCATGGGTTTAACCGGAATACCTTCAGGCTGCCAGGCAGAGGGTATATTGAGAAGCTAAAATCAGAGCCCGCCAGCGATCGCGCAGAGCAGGCAAAGGATCAGGGGCAGGGAATAAATTATTTTACAGGCTGCCTGGCCAACCACCTGCAGCCCGGGATAGCTGAAGCTCTCCAGTTTCTGGTTGCGGAAACAACCGGCCGGAAAGCTGCTGTGCCTTTAACCCAGACCTGCTGCGGTATGGCTGGAATGTCTGCCGGCAGGCCTGCTGAAGCCATTGAACTGGCAAGAAGCAATATCAAGGCCTTTGAGGGAAATGATCTGCCGATTTTAACTTCCTGTTCTTCCTGTTATTTTCAGCTGAAAACCTATAAAGAGCTTTTGGCAGATGACCCTGAATGGCGGAAAAGGGCGGCTGACTTTACAGAAAGGCTGCGGGAATTCTCCCCTTTTTTCCTGAAAAAATTTTCTGCAGAAAAAGACAGGCTGCTTGCTTCAGGCACATTTACTCCTTCTGATTTAAAGGTTTATTATCATGATCCCTGTCATTTGCGTTTCAAGCTGAAGATAATGGAGGAACCGAGAAATCTTCTCAGGATTTTTCCCGGTCTTGATCTGCGGGAATTGCCCGGTGGTCCCAAATGTTGTGGTCATGGGGGGCTTTTTCAGGTGGCTCACCCGGATCTTGCTCAGCGCATATGGCATAGAGACATGACAGATTATGGTGATGCTGCCTTGGTAACGGCCTGTTCAGGCTGTCTCCTGCAGTGGCAATCCGGCTTGGCTGATATAAACAGCAATACCCGGGCAAAGCATCTGGCGGTTTTTATTGCGGAGTTGCTCAAACAAAAATTGTAAAAAAACTTGTTCTCATTTTCACCTGATGCTAAAAGAAGGCGCATGGCTGCATCATGTGCAGCCTGATTTTTTGTTAAGATTTTTTTTGAATATATCTGAAGTTTGATATGGGTCGAACAATTAGGGAAGAGATGGAGAAAAATGAGGAGAGAATCCTTTCTCCTTATGCCTGTCTCAGTAAAAAAAGCCGGGGACGGATGCGTCCTGAACCGGAATGTGATATACGGGTCGCCTACCAGAGGGACAGGGACAGGATTATCCACTCAAAGGCATTCCGCCGCTTAAAATACAAAACGCAGGTTTTTCTCGCACCGACCGGGGATCATTACCGGACCAGATTGACCCATGTCTTTGAAGTTTCGCAGATTGCCAGAACAATTGCCGTGGCCTTGAAACTGAACGGCCATTTAACCGAAGCCATCGCGCTGGGGCATGACCTGGGGCATACCCCCTTTGGACATGCCGGTGAATCGGTTTTGAATGAACTGCATCCCGGCGGGTTTCACCACTATGACCAGAGTCTGAGGGTTGTGGATATTCTTGAAAATGACGGCAAGGGGCTGAATCTGACCTATGAGGTCAGGGACGGGATCAGCATGCACTCGAAAGGGAGAAAGGAGGTCCTGCCGCAGGATATATCCAAACTGCCCGTTACCATGGAAGGCAGGATTGTCCGGGTGGCTGACATCATAGCCTATGTGAACCATGATCTGGATGATGCATTGCGGGCCGGTCTGATCAGGGAGGATCAACTGCCGAAATATATTTACGAGATACTGGGAAGGACCCATTCGGAAAGGATCAACACAATGGTGAAGGACATTATTTACTCTACCCTTGCCGAAGGCGGAGCCAGAATAACGATGAGCCCGGAGACAATGTCGGCTATTACCGATCTGCGCAGTTTTCTGCATAAGAATGTCTATGAAACCAGCATGGTGCATGATGACTTTATCAAGGCAATGAGAATTGTCAGAGAGCTGTATAATTATTTTCTTGAAAAGGGCGTGCCGAAAGGCGGAAGTGGTCCGAATCCTTCGACCAGGGGTGATCACCGGGCGGTATGCGATTTTGTCGCCGGCATGACGGACCGTTATGCCCTCGACCTTTTTCAGGAGATTTTTTTACCAAAACCCTGGAGTGTCATGTGAGATAAAACATGGTTTCAGGGGGTATAGGAAAAATAAGAAACAATGAAAGA
>JAFDCR010000036.1 GCA_019312685.1 Deltaproteobacteria bacterium
CATAGAGGCGGATCTCCACATTATGATCGGCAGCCATCTGGTCTATCTGCCCTATGAGCCCGACATTAAAACCCATAATGAGTCTGCTGCCGGTTTCAGCCATGAAAATATCCGATTTACTGATTGGGCCGACTCCTGAACTGATGATGCCAACCTCTACGTCAGGCAGATTTATGACATTGATTGCATTGATAATTGCTTCAGCACAGCCGGAAGTATCGCATTTAAGAACAATTTCCAGTTTTTTCTTTTCAGCTGTACCGGCAGAAATCCTCTCCTGCTGTTCCGCCTTAACTTTTCCGTGCCGGCCCTTCTTTTTTTTATGGTGACGCTTCCCGCTGCTCATTCCGGACCAACCCCTGCTATCAACAAATGTCTATTCTTTTTTAGTATTAAGGAACCAGACAATACTTCTCAAACCGCTAAGCCGCTCTCCTGGTCATTTTCTTCAGCCTGTTGATCCGGCGGCTGATAATATTCACTCTCTTTTTATCGCCCTCCTGCCGCACAGACTCTCTCTCAGTACGAAGCCTGCCAATTTCCTGCTTCATTTCTTTGACTGACATTTCTTTTGGGGGACCAGCTGTTTTTTTCTTCATTTGCTTTGCCGGTGCCTCCTCCACAATGTCCCGGGCTTCCTTGAGAATCTCCAGCAGCTGATCCTTTTTCATCCCGGTCACACCGCTTATGCCTGGAATTTCAGCCTTTGCTGCTTCACGAAGTTCGACAACAGTCATTTTGTCCAGGGGTTTTTCGTTCTGCTGTTCATCCATTTTAAGTTCTTCAGCCATTCGTTTTCCTCCTGTCTGTCTCAATTTAAATAAAACAACGGTTAAACCGTATATGCTTCCGATGTATGAAACAATCTTTCTTTTATATTTATAAACAATTACGGTCAGTGCAAAGTTATTTTTCAGGCCCGGCGGCTATATTCTCTACGCAGCAAGAAGCACAATGGCTCCAATGGCAAAGCAGAGGCCGACCATTTGTCTCAGATTGAGAGTTTCATGCAGAAAGAGGATTGCCAGTAATATGGTTATCAGCGGGTAAAGGGCCGTCAAACTCACAACAATGGAAATCTGCCCCCTGCTTGCAGCCGCATAATAAAAAAGAGTGCCCAGTACACCGGTAATACCTGTTAACAGTGCAAACAAAATACCCATGGGCTGGGTTTGTGGTCTGAATCCGATCAGCGCCAGAGCCATGGCCCCCACAAACATTCCCCCCAGTACCTGATAGATTAATGCACTTTGCGGGTTGATATATTGCACAGCAAGCTTTGGGAAAAATCCCCAGAAACCGAATGTTACCAAAGACAAAATTGTCCATAAAAACCAGCTTTCCATAAATGGCTCCCGAATTGATGTTATTCTCCCCGGCTGCTGCCGGCCTGTTTGATTTTTTGCCATAAAATCAGATAAACAGCGATATTCACCATTAATAGTGTCATGCCGAAACAGACCTTCATCTTTCTGGTCAGGGCTGCAGGATACAGAATAGGTACTATATAATGTTCAATAAAACCGGTTCTCTGGTCATAGACAGCACCTCCTCCTCTTTGCCGCAGCATGAATTCCAGGTGGGTTAACGGGCATATCCAGCCAAAGAACTCAATGGCCGCACCCCAGAGAACCGCAGGTATATGAAACCAGGCGACAGCGGACCTCCACAGAGCGAGAAATCCTCCCAGCACCACGAACAGCACAAAAAAAACATGCAGCACTAAGACAAAATCTGCAAAAAAATAATAGAGCAATCTTCCTCTCTTCGACAGACCGAACTGATCATAGTCCTTGTATCAGTGAATAAATAATTCACGCTTTTAATCAAGAAGGGTTCCGGTTAGCAGTTTCTCGCGGATTATTTCCTTCAGGACCATGTTCTTCTTTTTCAGCGCCTCCCGGCCATACTGCATATTTGCTTCGATCAGATACCACTTTCCGTTACTCTGCAGCAGGTCGAGACCGACATCGTTAAAGTTGCATTTCCTGGCAAAATCACTGGCAAGTTCCAAGGCATCTGCAGGAATGTCATCAAAATCAATAACCCCGCCCTGAAACAGATTCGCCCTAAAATCACCCTGCGGGATTTTGCGCCAGTAGGCAAGAATCGGCTGGTAATTAATCAGGATCACCCGCAGGTCTTTTTCATGCTCCAGAAATTCCTGAATATAGGCAAATTTCGTCATGTGAAGATATTTCTGCAGCTGGTCCGAACCACTTATTTTAAACACTCCTCTGCCTCGGGACGACGCCCTGGGAATCTTTGCAATAAAAGGAAAAGAAAATTCGTTTTCGATCCGGTCAAACTGTCTTTTCAGGTAGATTTTTGTCTTGGGATGCGGAATGTCGAGCATGTTGAAAAGGGTAGTCTGCTTCATCTTCTGGCCGGCATACAGATAGGTTTCAACACTGGGAAAGATCTTTTTTCCTATGGTGGTAAAATATTGGGCGTAATTCAGGCTCGGATAAAAGATACACGCGGCGTTTAGCATTAGCCGCCTTTCCTCAGCAGTGTAATCATAGAAATTCGGTCTGACACCAAGGGTAAGTACCTCTGGGACTCCATTTAATCTGCTGCCTAAGGCTATATATTCCGGAAACTCTTTACCCATAGCGATCTCTGTGGGAACTTCACTTGCGACAGACATCAGGCCTGTGATCCCGGGGAATCACCTTCAGACGAGCGGCTTGCATTATTTCCGCCACCCCCTGCTCAATACCGTAAACAAACCTCTCCTGCTTAAAATGAGGTATCATGACCTCATTCAATACACGGTCGGAGATACCTTTCTCCAGAAACCAGTCAAAAGCAGAGGCTGTCTCCAGGCGTATGCTTCCCTCCTGCATGGCAATAGTGAGCAGAATACCATTACCGAATCCTTCCTGGCCGATATCCCAGGCCTTGGCCGTTCTCTGGGATAATTCCTTAATAGTCTCTCCGGCCAGGCTTTGGATAATAAGCACCAGGACATGATGGCAGGTTTCTTTTTCATAGGCTTCCAGGGCAGCTGACATTCTGGATTCATCAGCCTGTGACAAAATCCCTGCATAATCAGTGATCCAACCGTCTCTGGCCAATGTTTCTGACGGTTTTTTCTTACATCCGGCCGCTGACAGCAGCAAAAACAACCCCAGCAGTAAAACAGTCGCAAACCGTATAATTGACCCCGGTTTTAAAATCTCCGCCTTATTGGGTAACAATTGCAAACCCTTTCTCAATATAGGGAGCCATACCTGCATGGCCTGCCATATCATCTGCGATCCTGCCCCCTCCACCTCAACAGTTTCGTATACATTCATCATGCTTCCGGTCTGTTTCGCTTAATCAAACCTTGGATAAAGAGCCCAGCTGATAAACCATGATTCGGGCGCATCTTCTGTTTCCAGGCAGATAATTCCACTGTTCTGGAACCTGATTATCCGCTGATCGGGCGTTCCTGCAGTCAGGTAGGATACCAGTCTTTCCATGAAGGGGAGATGCCCGACCAACATGATGTTTTCATCATTGTCGAGCGTTGTGGCAAAGGCAGCCACATCATCCATTGGAGCAAGTCCGGCCCCCTTGGTAATTCCGTCTTCCGGCTCAAGAGCTCTCAAGAAGATTTCGGCGGTCTGCAGAGCCCTTTTCTTGCCGCTGTGGATAATGCGGGACACATGGATATTCTGAGCCGCAGCAATTGCAGCCACAGCCTCGGTTTCTTTAATGCCCTCCGGGGAAAGACTCCTGTTCGGATCCTCTTCCTTCGGTAGACTTACCCCGTGTTGAACTAAAAACAGTGCCATGACATACTCCCATCAGAATTCAGAATTAAGATTAAAATTGAGATTGAGGTTAAGGTTGAAGATAAAAAACTTTGTGCCTTTTAGTGTTCAGCTGTCAGCTATCGGCTTTCAGCATTTAAGTCCTCAGTCTTTTCCCCTTGTGTCAGTCCGTCAATCATTGGATTGTCTTGTTATCCAATAATCATCGTTTGTCTTGTTAAACGATAATCGTCGTCTGTTTTGTAAGACGACAACCCTTGACCCCTCGACTCCTTGAACCCTGTTTTTTACTCCTCTCTCCTCACTCCTTACCCCTTACTACTCCTCAATGCCTCTGTCCCTCTGTGCCTTTACATTCACTTCTCTTTCTTCTTTACAATAACCCAGAGTGCATGAATCATGCCCGGCACCACCCCGAGGATGGTAAGGAGAATATTGATCCAGAAATGAAATCCCAGACCGACGGTGAGAAATACGGCCAGGGGCGGCAGAATGATTGCCAGCACAATACGCAGAATATCCATTTTTCCCTCCTATTCTTCAAGCATTGTCTTGATAAAAGAATTTGCCTCGCCAATGGATTTTTCCATCTCCTCAATAAGTTCAGCTATATCTGACTCAACCGCGACGAGTTCATTCTGCAGGGAAGCAATTGCCTGGGCATTCAGGTTGTGCTTCAGATAGAGGACCTGGTCCCGCAATGCATTTAAAACAGGGGCGATCTTCGCTTCAGCCTTTCGCATGGCCGTGATCAGCTTCTCATACTGACGTCTGGTCTGGGCCAGTTTCCGTTCACTGTCCCGCCGCAGTGATGCACTGCTGTACTGGCCCAGCTCGGCCTCCCACTCGGCAAACAGGGCCTCAGAAACATCCTCAACCGCGTCAATCCTGTCTTTCACCTTTCCGGCCTTGGCCTCGCTCTTATCATACTCGGCCTGCAAAGTCTTGTATTTATCTTCCAGCTTTCCGCCCTTGAAATTCAATACCGTACTGAACTGCTCAAGGGCTGACTGGAACTGCTCCTTGGCATCCTCCTGGCTGTCACGCGCCTCCTCGACACGGTCGACCATAATATCACGTTTATGGACACCAAACTTCTCCATGGTATCGTAATATACCTTCTGACAGCCCCCAGTAAGAAAAAACATGAATAAGGCCGGGAAAACACCAATCAGCAATTTGCATTTCATCTGTAATCCTCTCCTCTGACAGTTACAGATTTAAAGTCTTGGATCTATGTTTCCGGGACCGCCGCATTCGGGGGTGTAACA
>JAFDCR010000037.1 GCA_019312685.1 Deltaproteobacteria bacterium
AATAGACAACCAGATCAATACAATTGCATTTATTTTGGCTCTTAATGGGATGCCTTGTCCATTAAGATAACCATTGATCATTGGACCAAGTTTTTGGTGATTTAGTAACCAATGATGAAAACGCTCTGAACTACGGGCAAAACAGGCAGCAGCCAGCAATAGAAGAGGAACCGTTGGCACCAGTGGTATAAAGATACCAAGTATTGCTAATCCCGTTGCAATAAATCCTACAGCAAGAATGCAATTACGCAGAAATTGGTTATTGATAGCCCCTTTGAATTTCATGTTTCTTGCAACAATAGAAACTATTTCAATTTAAGTGTTATATTGAAAGAATTTTGTTGATTAGTATTTCCCCGGCAGTTTCATCCCTTCCTGGATCGCTTTTTTCTTCATTGTGTCTTCTAGAGTGGTGGGGGCTTCTTGGGTCATCTCAGCTTCAGCGGCTTTCCCGGCTTCAACCTGTTTATTATACTCTTTTGCAACATCCACCGCCTGCTGAACCTCTTCCGGCAGTTTTTCCATGGCCTCTTCTGCTGCCTGCTTGCCAATTTCCTTTGCAGTCTCAACTACCTGCTCTTTTATGGCTTCAGTTTCCTGTGTGGCCGTCATAGCGGCTTTTTCCAAGGGTTTCTCTGTTGCCGGTTGCACTGCAGGAGTTTTGACCTCTACGGTTTCTTTTTGCACTGGAGCGGGGGCTTTCGCCTTCTTTTCTTCCTGTTGGCCGCAACCGCTCATAAGGATCGTGAAAGCGAACAGGATTCCAAAACCGATAATTATTGCTTTACGCATGACATCCTCCTTTATATTTAATGTTTAAGAAGAACCTGCCTGATATCCGGTTAATGTATTTTTGTGATAGGATATACAATAATCATGACGTTTTGTAATTCTATGTTTTTAAAACCGGGATTAGAAATAACAGAATCATCCAATATTCTTGGCTTTAGCATCTTCAATCCAGAGCAAAGCTTTCAAAGCCGAGAATATTCTTTAATAAAAAGCATCCATTAATGGCAGTCTGTCAAGAGAATAATATACCACCTTTCATCTAATTGAATTTTTTTACAGAATGTGCCTGAAATCCAGCACGAAACTTGGCCTTGCGTCTTACTTTTAATAAATTATAATTTTCTTTGACGGTCCGTTTGGAGTAAATGAAAGGATAAGTGTATTTAAAATTCGGGGTGGTTTTATCTGTCCGCCCATTTTTTGTAAGGAAACAGTTTAATATGCAGTTATTCCCTGGTGGTCAAAAACAACTGAAAGGTTTGGGACGGTTCATTCGTAATTCCAGTCCGCTCATACTTGTGCGAGGATTTATCGGAGCCTTGATCATAATTGGCTGTATATCAACGGTTGCTGAGGGGGACAGCACGTCCTCTCAGGAATCGGAGCCGGTCAGCATCGGCGCTTCTCTTCTCAATGAGCGTTGTACCGTGTGCCACAGTTTGAAGTGGGTGCGGCAGTCGAGAAAAGACCGGGGACAATGGGAAGAGACAGTCTCGCGCATGGTGCAACGGGGAGCGTGGCTGAACGGGGGAGAGAGGGAGGTTCTGATTGAATACCTTGTTAAGACCTACGGATTGGATTAAATCTTTACCGATGAATGTCTCGGTCTGATCAAATCCGTAAAAAGATAATTCGAGCCATTTGCTGAAAGCTGGTCGCAGCAGAAAGAGCCAAGCAATTTGGTAGATTGCTCCTCTTTGGTTGAGCCTGCTTTTTCTTATTTTGCAAGAGGCTCCTGGATAAGTTTATTTGTCCGGGGTAGTTCATCTTTGTAAGCTGATAAGCCAGAAACGTTCTCACTGCCGGTTCTCTTTAAATATAATTTTTGGGCGGCTATAATCTCTGTTATATGTCATTATTCATATTGACAGATTCAATCTGTGCTGATGAAAAACTTTTTATAGTTGTTATTCATCTATTCAGCGGGAAAGAAGGTAGGGCATAAATGTTCCGCGGAGTGCTGCTTTTCCCGTTTCATAGAAATAAGGATAAAGATGCATGAAAGTCTCGTCACTTACTGATATCGGTCTGGTAAGACCTTATAATCAGGATCAGTCATTGGTCAAGAGATACCCGGATGGTTCACTGTTGGCGGCCGTGGCGGACGGCCTCAGCAGTCAGCCGGCCGGTGACAGGGCGGCCCTGATAGCAATAGGATGTGTTGCCGATTTTGTCCCCGACCCTTCCAAGCTGCAATCGCAGTTGCATCGATTGTTTCATAGATGCGATGAAAAAATCCAGCAGACGGCGGTAGAGGAACCGTCATTGGAAAATATGGCAACCACCCTGACCGTGGCCCTGGTAATCTCGGAAACCGTACATTGGGCCCATGTCGGTGATTGCCGCCTATACCTGTGCCGCGGGGAGGAGTTTTTGCAGATTACCCAAGACGACACATTGGCCGGCTTCTATGTTGCAACAGGTAAGTTGACCAAGGAGGAGGCCAGGAAAGATTCTTCACGGCATGGTCTGTTTGAATGCCTTGGGCGGGGGGACGCGGAGGTGAAAACCGGCAGTTTTGCCGTCAAGCAAGGTGACTTGCTTCTGTTGTCCAGCGACGGTCTTCACGATCATATTTCCGAGGAGTTTATGCATTCCATTCTTAAGGCATCAGAACTTGATCTCAACACAAAGCTTGAGCAACTTATCCGGGTTTCCAAGAAGGAAGAGGGCAGCGACGACAATTTAACCGCCATTTGCATCAAGATATGATTTTTTTCGTGATAATCTTAAGCTGGTGCTGAAGGCGATCCCAGGTGAGAAGATGAATAACGGCATAGAACGCAGACAGAGTCCTAGATATACATTTGATATCCCGGTAATCGGGATTTTATTTCCTAAAGAAGCGTTGTCCGCTGAGAAGCCGGCAGTTGAAACTGCTGACACGCTGACAATGCTTATCCACAACAGAAGTGACACCGGAGTACTCATGGAGTCACCGGTATGTTTTAATAGGGACGAACATGTTGTGCTTCAGGTACGTTATCCTGATCAGGATGAATGGTGCTGCATGGAAGGAAAGGTCGCCTGGGCCGCGGTTAACCCGAGGAATCCCTCTTATTATCTCATGGGTCTCCGGACCCGAAAAATCCCGCTGGAGGAAGAAGACCTAATACCATCCAAGGGAAAACGTGCCAGGAGGATGTATCCAAGGGATCTGGACTTCCTTATTAATACCAATCTCTTTAGAGCTATCAGTCAGGACACTAAATGTCCTTTACTCAACAATATGATGCCTGCGGAGTTGCATCCCGGAGACCGCCTGATCACTCAGGGCAAGATGGGTGATTCTCTGTATATTATCCAGGAAGGTGATTGCCTGGTTTATCTGGAAAAAAACGACGAGAGATACGATATCGCCAGGTGTACTGTCGGCGAAATAGTCGGTGAAATGTCATTGCTGACCACTGAACCCTGCAACGCTAATGTGGTTGCCGAGTCCGACATGGTCGTGTGGCGGGTACCTAACGACAAAGTCGTGGAATGTTATAAAAAGTACAGCGACCTGCGTGATTACCTGACTGAGCTGGTGACCAGTCGATATTCAGAGGTTGCACATACAGCTGACCGGTGCATCGGCAAATATACCATCCATGAACTTCTCGGCCAGGGAGCCTGGAGTATCGTCTACAAAGGTGTGCATGAAGAGTTGGAGATGCCGGTTGCTATCAAAATGTTGAAACATAATATTGCAACCGACTATGACAGGATGGAGACCTTTGAAAACGAAGCCAAGATCATTGCCCAGCTTAATCACGAAAACATTGTCAAAGTTTATGATATTGAAGAGTGTTACAAGACGATCTTTCTCGTCATGGAATTTATTGATGGAATATCCCTGGCCGAATTGCTGCACAGGATAAAACGCCTTCCCCTTGTTAAGGCTTTGGATTATCTGATCCAGCTCTGTAACGGGCTGGGCTATGCCCATGAGCACGGTATAATTCATCAGGATATCAAACCGGACAATATCTTCCTGCATCACGACCTGGTAAAGATTTTTGATTTTGGTCTGGCCCGGACGCCGGGAAACCGGGATCAAAACATGCCAGGTACTCCCCATTATATGGCACCGTAGCAGGTTACCGGCTATCCTCTTGATGAACGCACAGATATCTATTCCACAGGTATAACCGCCTATGAACTCGTGACAGGTGTCAAACCCTTTGACAGTGATGATGTTGGTGAGATTTTTGAGGCCCAACAGCACCAGGAAATTCCGGACCCCCGGATTCTGGTGCCCGGTTTGCCGGTTGAGTTCTATAATATCCTGTTGACCGCAACCCAGAAAGATCCGGGGAGGCGCTATAACAGTATTTGGGAGATGCAGTTTGACCTTCGACGACTGGCAGCAAAAATCGGCATAAAGGCGCAGATGGAGGCCTTGAAGAAGCCACATGTGAAGGGTTTTTTCATTTCTTATCAGGCCGATCAGCAGGAAAGAATCGATCGGTTGGTGGATGATTTTTCCTATAAGGTGGCCAAGATCGGCGCCTCGCTGCGGCAAATCGACTTCGAGGATTAGGAAAAAGAACTGGAGCCACCTTAATTGTACACTTTAAAACAGCAGCTGTCCTGCTTGTTGTCCCTGCAATAAAATGCTCGATAAGTCTGTTTTGTTCTTGTTTACGAGGCTATGCCAG
>JAFDCR010000038.1 GCA_019312685.1 Deltaproteobacteria bacterium
AACCGTATATGAAAACCTGGTTAAAGGAAAGAATTTCCTGGAAACCGGGCTGCCTGAATCATTTCATGTTCTGGTCAAGGAACTCCAGGGGTTATGTCTGGATGTCGAACTTTTAGATGAAAAAAACTGATATTTAATAAACAAACGGCTTATTGCCTTTTACTATTAATAGAATAGGTGCTGACGTGGAAGAACTGTTTAGCTTTTTTGCTAAGGCCAAGAAACCGGTAAGTTTCAATTCAGTAAGAATTTCACTTGCCTCTCCGGGTAAGATCAGGGACTGGTCCCATGGAGAGGTAAAAAAACCGGAGACCATTAACTACAGAACCTTCAAGCCGGAAAGAGACGGTCTTTTCTGTGCCAAGATTTTTGGACCTGTAAAGGATTATGAGTGTAATTGCGGTAAGTACAAGCGCATGAAACACCGCGGTGTGGTCTGTGAAAAATGCGGTGTTGAGGTAATCCAGTCCAAAGTCCGGCGCGAGAGGCTCGGACACATAGAGCTTGCTGCTCCTGTGGCGCATATCTGGTTTCTGAAGAGTCTGCCCACCAAGATCGGCAACCTCCTGGATATGACCCTGAAAGAGCTTGAAAGAATACTTTACTTTGAAGCCTATGTTGTAACCAGCTCTGAGGTGGCATCTCTGCCGGCCGGTTCCTTATTGAACGAAGAAAAATACAGGCTGATGCTTGAGGAGCACGGTGACAAGTTTACCGTGGGTATCGGCGCGGAGGCCATCAGGGAATTGCTCAAATCCATTGATCTCGCGGAACTTTCAGCATCCATTCGGGAAGAAATGCGCGCCACAGGCTCTGAAACAAAAAGAACCCGGCTTGGCAAAAGACTGAAGGTTGTTGAGGCTTTTCGTGATTCAGGCAACAGACCCGAATGGATGATACTCGAAGTGATTCCAGTTCTGCCGCCTGACTTGAGGCCCCTGGTCCCCCTTGAGGGTGGGCGGTTTGCTACGTCAGACTTGAATGACCTCTACCGAAGGGTCATCAATCGGAATAACAGGCTGAAAAGGCTTTTGGAACTCGACGCTCCGGATATCATCGTGCGCAACGAAAAGCGTATGCTGCAGGAAGCGGTGGATGTGCTTTTTGATAACGGCAGGCGGGGGCGGGTAATTACCGGCCCCAATAAAAGACCGCTTAAGTCTTTCAGCGATATGCTCAAGGGCAAGCAGGGGCGTTTCCGGCAGAATCTTCTTGGGAAAAGGGTTGATTATTCGGGCCGTTCGGTCATTGTTGCCGGTCCGCATCTCAGGCTGCACCAGTGCGGCATTCCCAAAAAAATGGCCCTGGAGTTGTTTAAGCCTTTTATATACAACAAACTGGAACTGCTCGGCTATGTAACGACAATCAAGAGTGCCCGCAAGATGGTGGAGAAGGGTACCAAGGAGGTATGGGACGTTCTGGAAGAGGTTGTTACCGAGTATCCGGTTATCCTGAACCGTGCTCCCACCCTGCATCGCCTCGGCATGCAGGCCTTTGAGGCTGTACTGATCGAGGGAAAGGCAATCCAGCTCCATCCTCTGGTTTGTATGGCGTTCAACGCTGACTTTGACGGGGACCAGATGGCGGTCCATGTCCCGCTTTCGGTTGAGGCCCAGACCGAGGCCAGGGTCCTGATGATGTCCACCAACAACATCCTTTCACCCGCCAACGGCAGCCCGATCATTATTCCTACTCAGGATATTGTCCTCGGACTGTATTATATGACCAGGGAGAAGATATTTGCCAAGGGTGAAGGTAAATGTTTTTCATCTGTCGATGAAGCCCGCATTGCCTATGACCAGGAAGCGGTTGAACTGCACTCCAAAGTCAAGGTGCGCATCAACGGGGAACTGATTGAAACTACCATTGGCCGCGTTCTGCTCAATGAATTACTGCCGGCCAAGGTTCCTTTCAGTGTCATCAACAAGGTCATGAACAAGAAGGAGCTGGCCTGGCTTATTGACTATACCTACCGGAATGCCGGGACCAAGGAAACAGTTATCCTGGCTGACCGCTTAAAGGATATGGGATACGAATATGCCACCCGGGCCGGTATCTCCATATGCGTTAATGACATGATGATTCCGGTCAACAAGGAAGACATCCTGGTAAAGGCGGAAGAACAGGTTCTTGACGTTGAAAGTCAGTATACAGACGGTCTCATTACCGTCGGTGAAAAATATAACAAGGTAATTGATGTCTGGTCAAAGGCCACGGAGGCTGTTGCCAAGGAAATGATGGACGAAATGAGTGTTGACTATGTCCGCGGTCCTGACAAGAAGCTCGTTGATACACCGAGCTTCAACCCAATATACATCATGGCTGATTCAGGCGCCAGGGGCAGTAAAGACCAGATTAGGCAGCTGGCCGGTATGCGAGGTCTGATGGCCAAGCCGTCCGGTGCCATTATTGAGTCGCCCATTAAGGCAAATTTCCGTGAAGGACTGGGAGTGCTGGAATATTTTATCTCAACCCACGGTGCCCGTAAGGGTCTTGCGGACACGGCGCTTAAAACGGCAAACTCCGGATATCTCACGAGAAGGCTGGTCGATGTTGCCCAGGATTCAACTATTGTCGAATATGACTGTAACACCCTGGATGGTACCTGGGCCGAACCTCTGATGGAAGGCGGTGAGGTAATTCAGCGAGTCGGTGAGCGTATTCTGGGTCGCGTCAGCCTTGATGATATTTATGATCCGTTTACCAATGAATTGCTCGTTGGAGCCAATGAGCAGATAACGGAAGACAAGGTTGAAAAGATAGAAGCAGCCGGTATTGACCGGGTACTGATTCGTTCGGTTCTTTCCTGCCGCTCCAAGAGGGGGGTTTGCGCCATGTGTTACGGCCGTGATCTGGGACGCGGGCACATGGTTAACCTGGGGGAGGCAATCGGTATTATTGCAGCCCAATCCATTGGTGAGCCCGGAACGCAGCTGACCATGCGGACTTTCCATATCGGCGGTACTGCAAGTCGGCGGGCTGAGCAGGCTGAGATCCGCACCCAGTATGGCGGTGAAATTAAGTTTCAGGATATTCATTTTGTCAAAAACGATAAAGGCAGAATGGTTGTCATGAACCGTAACGGCGCCCTGGCCATCTTAGGTTCTGAGGGACGGGAACGTGAGCGCTACCCGGTTAATTATGGCGCCCAGCTTTTAGTTGATGATGGAGAGCAGGTCCAGCCGGGCACAATTCTGGCTGACTGGGATCCGTATACCATACCTATTGTCTGTGAAGTCGGCGGTATCGTCAAGTACGGTGATGTCGTTGAGGGAACCACCATGCAGGAGAGGGTAGATCCGGTTACCGGTAAGGCAAGCAAGGTTATTATCCAGTCACGTTTAAGCGGTGACATGAATCCGCGTATTACCATAAAAGACAAACGCGGCAGAACATTGAAATTGCCCGGTACAGGCTCTCCGGCCCGCTATTCCCTGCCTGTCGGTTCGATTATTTCCGTTGATGAAGGTGAGACGATCCAGTCAGGTACCGTTGTCGGCAAGATCCCGAGGGAGACAACCAAGACAAAAGATATTACAGGTGGTCTGCCGAGGGTGGCCGAGCTCTTTGAAGTCCGCAAACCAAAGGAACATGCCGTTATTACTGAAATAGACGGCAGGGTATCCTTTGGCAAGGATCTCAAAGGCAAAAGACGGGTTGTCATCACGCCTGAAATCGGTGAACCCAAGGAATACCTGATACCTAAAGCCAAGCACGTCAGTGTTCATGAGGGTGATTATGTTAAAGCCGGTGAACCATTGATGGACGGTTCGCCGATTCCCAACGATATTCTGCGGGTGCTAGGCGTAAAAGAGTTGGCGCGCTTTCTGGTGAATGAGATCCAGGAGGTGTATAGACTCCAGGGTGTGAAGATAAACGATAAACATATTGAGGTTATTGTTCGGCAGATGCTGCGCCGGGTCCAGATAACCGATCCGGGTGATTCCTCTTTCATGCTGGGCGAGCAGGTGGAATGGTGGGTCTTTGAAGAGGAAAATGAGAAAATCATCAGTTCGGGCGAAGGCAGGCCTGCTGTGGCAGAACCATTGCTCCTCGGTGTGACAAAGGCCTCTCTCTCAACGGACAGCTTTATTTCCGCAGCTTCCTTCCAGGAGACCACCAAGGTCCTCACCAACGCTGCCATGGGTGGTCGGGTTGACAGGCTTCTTGGACTAAAGGAGAATGTTATCATGGGAAGGCTGGTTCCAGCGGGTACAGGCCTGGAGAGTTATCGTGTTGAGGAAGAGTAGACAGCAGCCAAATTATTCTTGACAAGAAAAGCTTGGTAAGGTATTAAATTGCGTTTTTTGGGATGTTTAAAAATTAACTGTTTCGAACCGATAATAAAATTTATTTTTTACAGGAGTTGGAATCAATGCCAACCATAAATCAACTTGTACGACACGGCCGCAAGGTGGCCAAAAAAAGAAGTGATACACCGGCGTTAAAGGGTTCTCCCCAGAAAAGAGGAGTATGTGTCCGTGTGTATACGACTACACCCAAAAAGCCGAATTCAGCGCTCCGGAAAGTTGCCAGGGTTAGATTGACCAATGGTATCGAGGTTACCTCCTATATCCCGGGAATTGGTCATAATCTCCAGGAACACTCTGTTGTGCTGATCCGCGGCGGCAGGGTAAAGGATCTACCGGGTGTCCGTTATCATATTGTACGTGGTACTCTTGATGCTCTGGGTGTTTCGGACCGGCGTCAGGGTCGTTCCAAATACGGGGCCAAACGGCCAAAATAATTAAGGATAATTGAGGTGTTAGGAGGTCTATCGTAGATGCCCAGGCGTAAGATTACAGAAAAGAGAACCATTGACCCTGATCCCCGCTATAACAGTGTACTGGTAAGTAAATTTACCCACGGGATCATGGAACGCGGCAAGAAAAGCCTGGCCCAGAAAATTTTTTACGGGGCTATGGATATTATAGGTAAACAGATTACAGATGTGGAACCGATTGCTGTTTTTGACAAGGCTATGGAGATGGTACGGCCCAAAGTCGAAGTGAAATCAAGGCGTGTGGGTGGTGCAACATACCAGGTTCCGGTTGAAGTGCGTCCGGAACGCAGAAATGCCTTGGCTATCAGGTGGATCATCAGCTTTGCCAAGGCCCGTTCCGGTAAATCGATGTCGGAAAAACTGGCGGCAGAACTGCTGGATGCCTACAACGAGCGTGGCGGTTCGGTTAAAAAACGTGATGATACCCACCGGATGGCGGAAGCGAACAAGGCCTTTGCCCATTACAGGTGGTAAGAATACATTTATTGTTACAATCGTGTTTAGAGAATTGACAAAAGGTTCGGCTTAGAGTAAATAAGGCCACCTTTTGTCTGGTGAAGGAAACGGTCTCCCGGCGAATCAATTAACTTCAGATAAGGAAATTCAACTTGAG
Organism: Deltaproteobacteria bacterium; assembly: GCA_019312685.1. Taxonomy (GTDB): domain Bacteria; phylum Desulfobacterota; class Desulfobulbia; order Desulfobulbales; family BM004; genus BM004. The sequence goes on from JAFDCR010000038.1 coordinate 5,397, forward strand.
GAAAGAGAGAATCCGTGGCAGCCGATTCCCCTCTTGCCAAGCTTCGAAATATCGGGATTATGGCCCATATCGATGCCGGCAAGACCACTACAACAGAGAGGATATTATTTTATACAGGTCGCTCGTATAAGATGGGCGAAGTCCATGAGGGCACTGCCGTCATGGACTGGATGGAACAGGAGCAGGAACGCGGCATTACTATTACCTCGGCCGCCACAACCTGCGAATGGCATGACCATAAAATAAATATTATAGATACCCCGGGGCATGTTGATTTTACCATTGAGGTGGAACGCAGTCTCAGGGTGCTGGATGGCTCCATAGCCATCTTTTGTGCGGTTGGCGGGGTGGAACCCCAGTCTGAAACCGTTTGGCGGCAAGCCGATCATTATCGAGTTCCGCGTATTGCCTTTGTGAACAAGATGGACCGCATAGGCGCTGATTTCTGGAACTGCGTGGAAATGATGAAGGACAGGCTCGGCGCCAATCCACTGCCTGTTCAGATCCCGGTAGGCAGTGAGGCCGGCTTTAGGGGGGTCATTGACCTCATAACTGAAAAAATGCTGGTTTTCGACGAAGAGTCGAAGGGATTACAGTATACAGAAGAAGATATTCCTGAAGAGTTCACCGAGGAATCTTCGGCCGTCCGGATGACGCTTCTCGAGAAGTTGGCCGACTTCGATGAGGAGGTCATGGAAAAATATTTGGAAGAGCAGCCGATATCTGCCGATGTAATTTACAGGGCGATAAGGAATGCGACACTCAAGCTGCAGTTGGTTCCTGTACTTTGTGGCAGCGCCTTTAAAAACAAAGGAGTACAGCCCCTGCTTGATGCAGTGATTGCTTATTTACCGTCGCCCTTGGAAGTGCCGCCGGTGGAAGGGCTTAACAGCAAAGATGAAGTTGAGACCCGTAAGGCAAGTGAATCAGAGAAATTCTGTGGATTGGCCTTTAAAATTGTTTCGGATCCCTTTGTGGGCAACCTGACGTTTGTCAGGGTTTATTCAGGGATACTGAAAGTTGGCAGCCAGGTTTACAATCCGGTAAAGAGGAAAAAAGAAAAGATCGGCCGGATCCTCAAGATGCATGCCAATAAAAGGGAAGAGGCTCAGTCGATCTCTACCGGTGACATAGGTGCTCTGGTTGGTTTGCGTTTTACCACAACCGGTGACACCCTCTGCCAGTCAGGGGACTCAATCAGGCTTGAGACCATGGATTTTCCGGAGCCGGTCATATCCATTGCCATCGAGCCGAAAAGCAAGGCAGATGAGGAAAAGCTCAGCGAAAGCCTTGTCAAAATAGAAAAGGAAGATCCGTCGTTTCATGTAAAGACGGATGAAGATACAGGCCAGACAATAATTTCAGGGATGGGGGAACTGCATCTCGAAGTAATAGTTGATCGTCTGGTACGGGAATTTAAGGTAGCAGCCAATATCGGCAAGCCCCAGGTGGCATACAAGGAATCTATTGAGGCTGCTGCCAAAGCTGAAGGTAAATTTGAGCATCTTACTGCAGGAAAACAGCAGTACGGCCATGTCTGGCTTGAACTTGAACCGGCAAAGCGTGGTTCAGGATTTACCTTTGAAAGCCGCATAACCTCAGAACAGGTACCGAGCCAGTTTCTTGAGGCTATAGAGCGGGGGGTGAAGGACAGTCTTGATTCCGGTCCCTTGATCGGTTTTCCCCTGGTCGACTTGCATGTGGCTCTGGTAGACGGCTCTTATCATGAGGAGGATTCTACCGAAATGGCCTTTGGGGTTGCCGCAACCATGGCCATGAGAAAAGGGGCGGCTGAAGCAAGCCCCGTACTTCTTGAACCTATTATGGATCTTGAAGTAATTGTGCCTGATGACTACCTCGGTGAGGTAATGAATGATTTGAACTCCAAAAGGGCCAAAATAAACGGAGTTGAAAGCCGGGGGAATTATCAGGTAGTGAAGGCACAGGTACCTTTGGCTGAAATGTTCGGGTATTCAACTGATCTAAGGTCGGCCACCCAGGGAAGGGCGACATTTACCATGCGGTATTCATCCTATGACCGGGTACCTGAAAATAAAGCGGAAGCTATCATCCACCGGATACGGGGGATTTGAGATATAACTGGAAAATAAAAGGGAATTCAGGATTTATAACAGTAAATGATATTAGAGTTTTTAAAATTGGGGGTATAGAAAAATGGCAAAGGAGAAATTTGAGCGAACGAAACCGCATGTAAATGTAGGGACGATTGGTCATATTGATCATGGGAAGACCACGTTGACCGCCGCAATCACCCGTGTATTGTCTCTGAAGGGTCAGGCGCAGTTCACGGCATTTGACGAGATCGACAAGGCTCCGGAGGAGAAGGAGCGCGGGATCACGATAGCGACAGCGCACGTGGAGTACGAGACGGATAATC
>JAFDCR010000039.1 GCA_019312685.1 Deltaproteobacteria bacterium
CGGGGCTGAAATATTATCTCGTTGGGGTTTGGTGGCAAAATTTCATAAAAACACGTCTTTAAAATTAAGCAGTGGAAAACATTATCGAGCCCCAACCCCCAATGATCTTTTCTGGCCAGATGACGGATTTGCCAGAGGAAATCCTGATCTACTGCCTGAAACCGGCTGGCATACTGACCTGACCTGGGAGCAATCCCTGCAAGATGATAAAATTTTCATTACAGCGTCATATTTTCGCTGGACCATTGACGACAAGATACAATGGGAACCAGACTCAAATGGAGTTTTCATGCCAATGAATCTGCGTTCTTATACAGGTGAAGGTATTGAAGCCGGTGCAAAGTTCCAAATTAGGAATAATCTCCAACTCGGCATGAATTATACACATATCAAAGCAGATGAAGAAAGCAGGGCATATACGGTGATGGATTATGGTTGGCCTCCATTCTTACCACCAAACTTTGTCTTTGACTGGGTGGAGAGAAGGGCTTCATATACTCCTGAACATTTATTTAAAGGTAATGTTACTTATTTTACCGATTTTGGTCTTACTGTATCTGCAATTGCACGCTATACAAGTGATCGAGTGACGTACAGGACTGAAACCGACGGCTTTTATCCTAACACCAAAACAGTTCCCTACGAACTGGATGGTTACTGGACAATCGACCTCAAACTTGTACAGCAAATAAAAGAAAATTTTTACATTACCTTGCTCGGAACAAACCTGCTTGACGAGGACTATGATACGTATGTAGATTCGTTTGATGACTACAATACCTTTACATCAACCGTTGTAGGTTACCCGGGTGCCGGAAGATCCATCTTTGGCAAACTTGAATATAGATATTAAACTGGATGGTTTTAATAAGTATTTTGCTTAAAACCATTGGAGTGACAATATGATTGATCTTTTCTTCCGCGGCGGGCCGGTAATGTACCCATTGCTGGCCTGCTCCATCCTGGTCCTGACAGTTGTTATCGAGCGGCTTCTGTTCTGGGTTTCCGTTGATATGAATCGCAACCGGCAGCTAATCGAGGATGTTCTCGAACTTTGCCGCCAGGGCGACTGGGAAACGGTCCGGAGCAGGGTCTCCGGCTCAAGGGACTTTATTATCAGGGTCCTGGTGAGCGGTATCCTACACCGGGAATTTTCCATGACCAAGGCAATGGAGGCAACTGCTGCTGAAGAAATACGCAACATGCGGCGCTATATGGGGATCCTGGATACCATGATCACTGTGGCGCCGCTGCTCGGTATTTTAGGGACTGTCATAGGTATCATTACCTCGTTCGAGGCCCTGGGATCAGCCGGTATCGCCCAGCCTCAGGCTGTAACCGCCGGAATAGCCCAGGCTCTTATCACTACGGCAACCGGTCTCGGCATAGCCATCCTTTCTGTTTTCCCCTACAACTATTTTAATTCCAAGGAGGAAAAAGCGGTTCTTAATATCGAAAAATATGCCACCAGTCTGGAAATCGTCTATGAAAAGCTTGGAAGCAACCAGGAGGCGATTGGTTAATGAAAGTAGCAGACAGACATTTAGGCATCAAAAAGCCGCGCATCGAGATGCTGCCGCTGATCGATATCGTCTTTCTTCTGCTGGTTTTCTTCATTTATGCAATGCTGTCCATGGTCGTCCACCGGAGCCTGCCTGTCACCCTGCCGGTTTCCGCGACTGCCGAGATTGATACTGAGATGAGCCTGGCGATAACAGTCCGCCCCAATGGAGAAATTTACCTTGATGAAATGAAAGTCTCCCGGGAGGAGATGTCGAGGTTGTTGCAGGAACGGGTTCAAAAGGACAACTCTCTCCAGGTGGAACTGTTTGCCGATGAAACAGTATCTTACCAGGAATTGTACCGTATTTTAGACATAATAAGAACCGCCGGAATAGCAAATGTTTCATTACAGGCTGATTCACCTCAATAAAAGTTTTCGAATCCTCATTGCAGTCCTGCTGTCAATAACAATTCACCTAGGCCTGATCAATGTTGAATTCACCCCCAGGCCGGTTTTTATTCCGAATGTATCCCTGCCCCGTTCCGTCAGCATCATGCTCAAACAGAGGCTTCTGCCTGAATCTCAGCTGCAGCGGACAACCTTTGAGCAGCAAGGAAGCAGCATCAGGGAAGAAACACCACCGGTAGAGGAAAAACCGCAATTGCAGGCTATTAAGAAAAACGCGGTTGAACCTGAAATGACAAGTAAGTCCGTCAAGCAATCGGTTGTTCCGGAGAAAAAAAATCAGAAATCCTTTGAAACCGTCGAAAGAGGAAACCAGGAATTATTAAAAAAAAAGATTGTCCCTGCATACCAGGATGTTACAAAAAGTTCAGCTAAGGTAAAAGAGCCAGAGAAAGATTCTCAAATAACAGATGAGCCCGCAATCCGGACAGAGCTCCAAACTAAATATGAGAGGGAGGGGACAGTAAGTCCGGGGGTATTGCAGGTGGCATATCCACGTTATCAGCTGAATGCTCCGCCTGTCTATCCCAAGCTGGCAAGAAAAAGGGGACAGCAGGGAACAGTCATCCTGCAGGTGCTGGTCAATGGAGAGGGCAGGGTCGATGAGCTGAAAATAGACTTTTCAAGCGGTTTCTCTCTATTGGACCGTGCTGCACTTACTGCGGTAAGGAAATGGATATTTGAACCGGGGAGCAGAGGCGGAGCTAAGGTACCAATGTGGGTAAGGGTGCCTGTAACCTTTAAACTTAAAAACTGATACATTTATTTTTATGCTGCTACAGTCATGCCGTATATATCTGATCCTTATCATGGTGCTGAGCTGTTTGCTGCAGGCCGGCAACCTCCAGGCAAAGACGGTTACCGACCAATTGGGCAGAACCTTTTCTGTTCCTGATAATCCCCAGAGGGTAATCACCCTTGCTCCCAGCATAACCGAGATTATCTTTGACCTGCGCCAGGAGAAAAGACTGGTTGGGGCAACCCAGTTCAGCACCTATCCGCCGGAGGCCGAAGCCCTTCCCAGGGTGGGTTCTTATGTCAGACTTGACATCGAGAAAATAGTCTCACTTCGACCTGACCTCTGCCTGGCGATCAAGGACGGCAACCCGAAACATATTGTTGAAAAAATCATCAGCCTCGGTATACCCGTTTATGTTATCAATCCGCGAAACCTGCAGCAGATCATGGATACGATTACCG
>JAFDCR010000040.1 GCA_019312685.1 Deltaproteobacteria bacterium
ACCTTCAACCAGAGGGAAATGGGCAATGATTTCGACACATTTGCCCATGGTTTGCGTGCTGCCCTGCGCCAGGCGCCCAAAGTCATCCTTGTCGGCGAGATGCGTGACCGGGAAACCATGGAGATCGGCCTCTCGGCTGCAGAAACAGGTCATCTTGTCATGAGCACCCTCCATACTGTCGACGCCGGCCAGACCATCAACCGTATTCTGGGCTTTTTCGAACAGGAAGAGCAGCCCCAGATCAGGAACCGTCTTATCGACACTATCCGTTACGTCGTCTGCCAGCGTCTGCTTCCCAAAGAGGGCGGCGACCGGGTAGCCGCCTTTGAAATCATGGGCAACAACCTGCGTGTCAAGGATCTCATCCTCAATGGTGAGACCGAGGACAAAACCTTTTATGATGTTATTGAGGACGCTTCCGCTCTCGGCATGCAGACCTTTGACCAGCATATTCTCCAACTTTACGAACATGGTCTCATCAGTGAGGATACAGCCAAGATATACGGCTCCCGCAAGAGTGCCATTAACAGAGGTCTTGATAAGATTAAGGCAGCCCGCGGTGAGTCGACCTCTGAAATCTCCGATCTGAAAATGAAATAATAAGATTATAACCCCGATGTATTGTGATGTTTTATTGAGTCGGTAAACTCCCGATTAATTAGAGAGATAAATATACCAGGAGACAGTTATGATTGACACCTGCCCAAACTGCCATGAAGCTCTCAACCTCTCAGATGCCCAGAAAGCAAAAGTGCAGGCCGCCCTTGCCAAACTTCCTGCAGGCAACCTGCTCAAACTCGCCTGCCCCCACTGCCAGAAACCCTTTGAGCTGAAACAGGACGGTACCTTACCTGCAGAGCAGCCCAAGGCTAAACCAGCTACCGGTCCCGGCGGCCGGCCGTTAAAAGGTGCCAGAAAGGTTGATATCCCGCCGCCGCCTCCGCCGGACATCAGCTGGCTGACATCCGGTCAGGCGCAGAGCAAGGAAGTGGTTGAAGATACCCCCCTGGCCCTCATCCTTATGAAAAGCGGACCGGGCCTGAACACTGTCCGGGAAGCATATGAGGCAGAAGGATTCTTGCCGGTGTTTGTAGATTCCATTGAAGAGGGACTTAACAGGATGCAGTTTTCCGTTTTTTCAGCCGTTCTCCTGCACAGCCGTTTTGAAGGAGATTCACTCGACAGCAACAGCTTCCATATGTACATGCGGAAAATGGAAATGAACAGGCGCCGCAATATGCACTACACTCTTGTCGGGCCGGAATTTCAGACCCTCTATGACCTGCAGGCCCTGTCAAACAGCGCCAACCTTGTGGTCAATGATAATGAACTTAATAATTTCGGGATTATCTTTAAAAAGTCCCTTAATGAAACCCAAAAACTATTCGGCCCCCTGGTTGAGTCCCTTGTAAATCATGGAAAAATTACAGGCTCCATCTGGCTTGATATAAAGATCAAGGCTGAACAGAAGATGAAAAGTGCTGTCCTGAAAGATCTGCTGGAGGTCAAGAGTTAAAAGAATCCGTTCCTGAGATACTTCTTCAGAAATCTGTTCCTCCTTGAAGGCGGGCCGTTTCTAGTCCCTATCTCTTTTTTCTGAATCTCGCCACCGCCCGGTTGTGTTCCTCCAGGGTTCTGGAGAAATAGTGGCTCCCGTCATCCTTCAAAACAAAATAAAGATAGTCTGTCCGGGCCGGGGATATGACCGCCTGGATGGCGGCCTCGCCGGGATTGGTGATCGGCCCGGGAGGAAGGCCTTTTATGGCATAGGTATTATAGGGCGACTGTCTTTTCAGTTCAGTCTGCCTCAACGGCCCGGCAGCAGAATATCCGTAACGGACCGTGGGATCGGCCTGCAGCCGCATGCCCTTTGCAAGACGGTTCATAAACACGCTGGCGACCAGCTGCCGCTCATGGGGAAGACCGGTCTCCTTTTCAACAATAGCGGCAAGAGTAATGATCTCATGGTGGGTCAGATCAAGGTGGGATCCAACCGCATTCCCGGTTAACTTTCCGTAAACCTGGTTATGCCGGGTAACCATCATCCTGATAATATCCTCTTCATTCTGCTGTCCCCTGGAAAGATAGTAGGTGTCAGGAAACAGATACCCCTCCAGGCTTTCCGCCTTTACTCCCATTTCCTGTAAAACCGCCGGATCGTGTGCCAGATCGAAAAATTTGGTACTGTCAACCCATCCTCTATCCTCCAGTATCTCCGCAATCCGGGCCATCTCAGTACCTTCAGGCAGGGTAACGGGCCGATATAGCACTTTGCCCCGCTTGAGAAAATCAATGACTTCGAGGGGCCTTTTACCTGCTTCAAAGCGGTATTCGCCGGCCTGGAGTTTTCTGGCAGCACCGGTCAGGACAGCCAGCATGGAGAAACGGGGATCATCTTGGATAATTTTTTTGTCGGCAAGGATGCGTTCAATTTCAGAAATACCGGTATTGGCGGGAATCACCACATCAATCCTTCGGTCCGGAGATGCTGGGGGTGGATAGATTGCAAAAGCACCAATCCATAAAAGCCAACAAAGTGGAAAACCTATAAAAAACAGACAGAATACAGGAAGACGGAGACCAAGAATCGTCATTTTTTTTAGCAGTCAGCAGTCAGCAGTCAGCAGTCAGCAGTCAGCAGTCAGCAGTCAGCAGTCAGCAGTCAGCAAAAGATTATTTTTAAAACTAAATTCAGTCATCAGAAAACAACTTTTTTTATTATCCCTTTCTTATCTTTAGCTACAGGCTGATGGCTGACAGCTACTGGCTAACGCCTCGAACCCTTGGCCCCTTTTTTCTTCTTAATGGATTTGTCTTTTTTTGTTTCCCTGAAGGCTATCTTCAAAATCTGATCCATGTTCTTTACAGGTATAAACTCTATCTTCTCCCTGAGAAGTTTGGGGATCTCAACCAGATCTTTCTTGTTCTGGTCGGGAATTATGACTTTCTTTATCCCGGATCTCAGGGCGGCAAGGGATTTTTCCTTAAGCCCCCCGATTGGCAGCACCCTGCCCCTGAGAGTAATTTCACCTGTCATGGCTATATCCCAGGCCACCTTTTTCTTTGAAATGGCTGAATAAAGCGAGGTGGCCATGGTAACCCCGGCGGAAGGGCCGTCCTTGGGGATGGCCCCGGCCGGAACATGGATATGGATGTCGACCTCTTCAAAGTATGATTCACTGAGGTTGAGTTTGTCCATCCTTGACCGACAGTAACTTAAGGCTGCCTTGGCAGACTCTTTCATAACATCTCCGAGCTGGCCAGTCAGGGTAAGATTGCCCCTGCCCTTCATTATAGACGTTTCAACATAGAGTATCTCTCCACCGGTCTCAGTCCAGGCCAGACCGGTAACCAGCCCCGGCTGGTCAATGGTTTCGACATCAGATTCCGGCAGGAATTTGGGAGGCCCAAGATACTGCGGCAGAGTTCTCTTGGATATTGTATATGGCCCCCGACCGCCTTCGGCGATTTTCCGTGCAACCTTGCGGCAGACCTTACCGATCTCCCGCTCCAGATTCCGCAGGCCTGACTCCCTGGTATAATGAGAAATTATCCGTTTGATGGTTTCATCATCAAGCTTTAGATGCTTTTCTGCAATGCCGTTTTCTGTAAGCTGTCTGGGTAACAGATAACGGTTGGCTATTTCCAACTTCTCTTCCAGGGTATAGCCCGCAAGTCTGATAATCTCCATCCGGTCGAGTAAGGGCGACGGAATGGTATCCATGAGGTTTGCCGTTTCCGTGGTCACATGCAGACAGGC
>JAFDCR010000041.1 GCA_019312685.1 Deltaproteobacteria bacterium
AAAATAATCGGATTTCATGCCCAGCCGGAACTTGAAGTCGATTCAACTTTACACACAGAAGAGCCCAAAGAAAAAAAACTATCATATATTGATTTTGATGTTAAACCGGAAGAACTCTGTGCTTATCTGGATGAATATGTTGTTAAGCAGGATGAAGCCAAGGCCATACTCTCCACCAAGATCTGTACCCATTTCAACCGTATCAAGAATTCAATTTATAATCCCCTCCAGGCCAAAAGGACCGTTGGCCAGATTAAAAACAATGTTCTGCTTATCGGCCCGACAGGTGTCGGTAAAACCTTCCTGATCAAACTGATTGCCAAAAGGCTTGGAGTCCCCTTTATAAAAGGTGATGCAACAAAGTTCAGTGAAACGGGTTATGTTGGAGGGGATGTGGAAGACCTGGTACGAGACCTGGTGCGCGAGGCCGGTGACGATGTCGAGACCGCCCAATACGGCATTATCTATGTTGACGAGATTGACAAAATAGCTGCTGCCAGAAACCTGATCGGCGCAGATGTATCCCGCTCCGGAGTTCAGCGTGCCCTGCTCAAACCCTTGGAAGAAACCGAGGTCGACCTCAAGGTTGCCCATGATCCGATTTCTCAGATCGAGGCGATTGAGCATTACAGGGCAACTGGAAAACGCCAGCGGAGGATTATCAATACAAAGAATATCCTCTTTATAATGAGCGGTGCATTCACTGAACTTGATGACATAATTAAAAAACGTATCCAGAAACAATCCATCGGATTTGAAGGCGACATCACCTCCAAAAAGGAGTTAGGCCGCTACCTGAAACACGTCAAAGCGGAAGATCTTATAGTATATGGTTTTGAAAGTGAATTCATCGGCAGGCTGCCGGTCATTGCCTGTCTAGACGAACTGAGCGTTAATGATCTTTATGAAATACTCCTTAACCCGAACAGTTCAGTGGTTGTAAGCAAAAAACTTGACTTCCTTGCCTATGGCATAAAAATCCAGTTCAGCGATGAAGCGCTTATGGAGATTGCCAGGAAGGCGGCGCAGGAACTTACAGGTGCCAGGGGGCTTGTCAGTGTCATGGAGAAGATCCTGCTGCCCTTTGAAAAGAAACTCCCGTCAACTGATATCAAATTTCTCTCAATCACCTCTGAACTGGTCAGGAATCCAAAACAGGAGCTTGAACGTCTCCTTTCCGACCCTGAACATCTCTCAGCCTCTGAAGACCAGTACTACCGTCTTTACCAGGAGGAACATGACCGTATTAAAGAAATGATACTGCAGAAGAGAGGAGGATACCTGAAGAAAAATGATGTTCAGGCGTCCGCCGGCCGCTTGGGCCTGATGGCAAAACAGTGTCAGGACCTGGTACTTGATATACGAGATGTTTGTGATATTTTTATTGATTACGTCCGGCAAATAAGGGAATGCGAAAAAAATATTTCAGCAAAATGCGCCATTCATGTTACCTTCAGCGAGGAAGCTATTGACAGGATACTGGAACTGCATCCCCTGAACCAGGAGACCATTAAGTCATTGTGTGAAACCCTGGGCACAACCTTTGAATACGGCCTTGGGTTACTGCAGCAGAAAAAAGGGGTTGATCAGATTGTGGTGCCGAAGTCAGGCATTGATAATCCCGAAGAGTATATCAGCGACCTGGTCAGCGACTTCTTTAAAACATGATATATGCATTGCTTTTGAAGTTCATAAAGATTCCGGGTTTTCTGTACATTTGTTATAATTACAACTAAATAAAATCTGGATCGGAGTCTTTCTTCGGTCGCTTACCTCCCACCTTCCCGGGAGCGACGATGTTAAATGGTTTGTCATCCCCGCGCAGGCGGGGATCCAGTTATTTAAGCCTAAAAAACAACTTATATACACATTACTTTTTAAATTTTTACTATAAATTACCAGGAGACCAGACATGTTATTCCCCGAATACCGCCCCAGGAGACTCAGAAAAAACGAGTCTTTCCGTGCTTTGATCCGCGAGACACATCTTTCACCGGCGCAGCTCATTTATCCCATTTTCGTTATGCCGGGTAAAAACAAGCGGGAACAGATTCCGTCAATGCCTGGGGTCTTCCGGCTCTCCGTAGACCAGCTGGCAAAAGAAGGCAAAGAGTGTCTCAAGCTCGGGGTGAACAGTATCATACTTTTCGGTCTGCCGGAAAACAAGGATCCCATGGGATCGGGAGCGCATTTGAAAGACGGTATTATTCAGCGCGCCATACGGGAGTTGAAAAACAAGGTGCCGGAACTTTTGGTTTTCACGGATGTCTGTCTTTGTGAATATACCTCCCACGGCCACTGCGGCATCATCATAGACAACCAGATTGATAACGATACCACCCTGGAAGTCCTTGCCAGAACAGCCGTTTCCCATGCAGTTGCAGGTGCCGACATGGTGGCCCCTTCAGACATGATGGACGGTCGTGTGGGTGAAATCCGTGCGGCCCTGGATGAGGAGAATTTCCATAACATTCCGATCATGTCGTATGCTGTAAAATATGCCTCCTCATTTTATGGGCCGTTTCGTGATGCAGCAGACTGCGCGCCGCAGGAGGGTGACAGGCGGGGCTACCAGATGGATCCGGCCAATGCCCTGGAAGCGCTTCGTGAGGCAACCCTTGATGTTGAGGAAGGAGCTGATATCCTCATGGTCAAACCGGCTGTGGCATATCTTGATATAATAAGCAGATTACGGGAGGAATTCGACCTTCCCATTGCCGCTTATCACGTCAGCGGAGAGTATGCCATGATCAAGGCGGCCGGGGCCAACGGCTGGATTGATGAGGAGAGGGTTATGGCTGAGACACTGCTCAGCATAAGGCGGGCCGGGGCGGAGATAATCCTGACCTACTTCGCCAA
>JAFDCR010000042.1 GCA_019312685.1 Deltaproteobacteria bacterium
CCCTGTTCTTACATAGAGTACTGTATTGATCCAGGTTTTATTGAACTTCCGGCGAACTCACCGGATTTTGCCGGAAGCCTGGAACTTGTTGCCAGCCAGGTCTGGAACGAGGAAAAGAAAAGGGCCCTGCGCTCCTTTTTCCCGCAGAAACTTCCAGTGGCTATTTCTCCTTCAGCCTCTGCAATCAACATACCGCCAGGCCCTATCCCGGTCATCCTGGATGTCCTGCACCATTTAAAGGAAGAGGTCAGCTGGAAAAAGGGGTTTGAAGAATTCCGGCTCTTCCATGTCGGCAACCTGCGCACCACGGACCCCGCCGAGCTGGACCCGGTCATTACCCTGCAGAATGTTATGGACAGCTATGTTTCACGGGAAACCTTTCAGCGTCCTCTCTGTATCGGGGTTTTTGGTCCGCCGGGTTCAGGGAAATCCTTTTCCGTTAAAGAGGTGGCCAGGGTTATTTCCAGCAAGTTCGAGACCAACCCCTTTGATTTCTTTGAGTTCAACTTGACCCAGTTTGACGAACCCGAGGAAATCAACTCAGCCATTGAACCAATCCGGGCCTCTGTTGCCAGAAACAAGGTTCCCATAGTCTTCTGGGATGAATTCGACTGCCGATACGACAACAACGAGTTCGGTTACCTGCGTTACTTTCTGCCATCCATGCAGGACGGTGTCACTTATGTGCACGGCACTCCGTATTATATCGGCCGCTCGATCTTTGTCTTTGCCGGCGGGGTCAAATCCAGCTGGGCCGGCATGGAACAAATGCTGAACCAGGACGACCCTGAGTCTGTTCAACTTGTAAAAACCCTAAAGATCCCTGACTTCATGAGCCGGTTGAGGGTTGTGCTGGACATAGACGGCATCGAGATTGACGATACGCTGCTGCAGGAGTCCGCCACGGAAGAGCAGTTGGAAGACCTGCACCGCATTCTCATTAAAAGGGCCTTTATCATTGCCCATCAGATGGATACCCACTGGAAAAAAGCGGCCCGCAAGACATCCGGCCTTCTGCTGCGGCTTCTGCTGGCGCGCTACAAGTTTGGGGCCCGCTCCATTGAGGCGGTAATCGAGGCAAGTTCAGCCTCGCATCGACTGGTTTACGGCCTGCCGGAACTCATTGCACCGTCTGCAGCCCGAATCCATGCCGAATGGCGCATTGAGCTGGAACGTGAGGTGGACCGCATCCGCAAGGAATATAAACTCAGAGCTGTCTGGTAATTTAAAAAGGTCAAAAAAATGAAGCAACATGTTGAAAAAATTTTCTTTTTTTATATGGATGGATTCCGGAACATGAAACTGGGTCGGACCCTGTGGGCCATTATCCTTATAAAACTGCTTATCATGTTCGGCGTCCTCAAACTGTTTTTCTTCCCAGACTACCTGCATGAAAATTTCAACAGCGACACAGAGCGTGCGGATCATGTCTTTTCGCAAATAACCCAAACAGAAACAAAGCAATAATACAAGGAGTTTGCCATGATTGATCAGCTAAACCTTACAATGGTAAATTGGGCCAGGGCCCAGTTTGCCATGACTGCCATGTACCATTGGCTATTTGTCCCGCTCACCCTGGGGCTCTCCTTTCTCCTGGCTTTTTTTGAGACATTGTATGTCAAAACCGGCAAGGAGGAGTGGAAAAGAATCACCAAGTTCTGGATGCTGCTCTTTGCCATAAACTTTGCCATCGGTGTGGCCACGGGCATAATCCTGGAATTTGAGTTCGGCACCAACTGGTCGAATTATTCCTGGATGGTGGGGGATATATTCGGCGCCCCACTGGCAGCCGAGGGCATTTTTGCCTTCTTTCTCGAGGCCTCTTTTTTCGCGGTCATGTTCTTCGGCTGGGAACGCGTTTCCAAAAAAACACACCTGTTTTCCACCTGGATGGTGGCAATCGGTACCAACCTTTCCGCCCTCTGGATCCTGGTGGCAAACGGCTGGATGCAGTATCCGGTCGGCATGAACTTCAATCCGGACAAGGCCCGTTTTGAAATGGTCAATTTCTGGGAGGTGCTCTTCTCTCCTGTTGCCATCAGCAAGTTCACCCATGCCACTTCATCAAGCTTTCAGCTGGCTTCATTGTTCGTCATCGGGGTCTCGGCCTGGTTTCTGCTGAAGAAAAGGCATCGGGACATGGCAAAAAAAAGCATTATCGTGGCCTCCGTCTTCGGCCTGCTTTCTTCAGCCTTCGTTATTTTTACCGGCGATGAGGCAGCCTATACCAACGCCCGGGTGCAGCCCATGAAACTTGCCGCCTTTGAGGGACTATACGACGGAGAAACCAATGCCGGTCTTGTTGCCGCTGGTATAGTCAATCCCCAGAAAAAACCGGGTGACGACCAGGCCCCCTTTCTCTTTGAAGTGAAAGTTCCGGGACTCCTGTCCCTGCTGGCCAACCGGGAACCAGGCTCCTTTGTTCCCGGGATCAACGATCTGGTGTACGGCAACAGGGAACATAACATTATGGGAGTGGCAGAAAAGATTGAAAAAGGCAAAATCGCCATTGAACTCCTGAGACAGTATAAAGACGCTAAAAAAGAAAATGATATGGAACGGGCCGATTCCGCCCTGGCGAATTTCAACAAATACAAGGATTACATGGGCTTCGGCTATCTTAACTCCCCTGAGGAGGCAGCCCCGCCGGTTGGCCTCACCTTCTACAGCTTTCATATCATGGTGATACTGGGAACCCTCTTTCCTTTGCTGTTCCTGCTGTTCCTTCTTTTCGCCTCTAAGGACACGATAAGCGGGAAAACCTGGCTGCTGCGGCTGGGTATTCTCGGTGTCCCCCTGGCCTATATAGCCAGTCAGGCCGGCTGGATAGTTGCTGAGGTAGGGCGGCAGCCCTGGACCATCCAGAATCTTCTGCCTGTTAGCGTTGCCCGTTCCAATCTCACGGCCGGAACCGTCCAGACAACATTTTTCCTTTTCCTGGCGCTTTTTACCATCCTGCTTATTGCTGAGATCAGGATCATGCTCAAGCAGATACAGATCGGTCCTGATTTTTCAGGTATGCCGGATAATGAAATATAGAATTTATTTTATAGAATAGAACTGAAGGAGAATAATATGTTTGGAAAACTTGACTTAATGCAGCTGCAGCAGCTCTGGTGGATAATAGTCTCCATCGTCGGCTCCCTTTTCCTTTTTCTCACCTTTGTCCAGGGAGGGCAGACACTGCTTTCGTCGGCAGCAAGAACCGACTTGGAAAAATCGATGATTATCAATTCAATCGGCCGCAAATGGGAGTTGACCTTCACCACTCTGGTGCTTTTCGGCGGCGCCCTTTTTGCCGCCTTTCCACTTTTCTATGCCACCAGCTTCGGAGGTGCTTACTGGGTTTGGATCGCTATCCTTTTCACCTTTGTTGTCCAGGCCGTAAGCTTTGAGTACCGGAAGAAGCCGAACAATCTGCTCGGACCCCGCACCTACGAAATATTCCTGTTCCTGAACGGCAGCGTCGGTATTCTGCTGATCGGCGCAGCGGTAGGCACTTTTTTCACCGGATCCAGTTTTCAGCTGGACGACTACAACCTGGTCATGTGGCAGCACCCCCTGCGCGGCCTGGAGGCGGCCTTCAACCTCTTCAACGTTGCCCTAGGACTCTTTCTGGTCTTTCTGGCCCGCAGCCTCGGAGCCATGTACCTGATCAACAATATCGATTTCCGCCTTGACCTAATGCGGAACCTGGAGAAACGGCTCCGCAGAGCAGCGTTCAACAACCTTATCGCAGGACTGCCATTTCTTTTGTTCGTCTTGTTCAAACTGGTAACTATGGAAGGCTTTACCATTGATCCAGACACAGGAGGAGTAATCATGGAAGCGGGGAAATATCTCCACAATCTTTTGGCCATGCCGCTTGCCTTGGGATTGCTGCTCATCGGCCTTGTTCTCGTCGTCCTGGGTGTCCTTTCCTGTCGTTATTCCCGGACAAACAGATCCATCTGGTTTGGCGGGCTGGGCACCGTTCTGGTCGGACTGGCAATCTTTTTTACCGCCGGTTTCAATAACACGCCGTTTTATCCTTCGAGCTTTGACCTGAACAGCTCCCTGTCCATCTACAATGCCTCAAGCAGCCGCTATACCCTTACGGCCATGAGCTATATCGCTCTGGCCGTGCCCTTTGTCCTGGCGTATATTGCTTATTTCTGGCATCTGATGGACAGGGAAAAACTCTCAACCGGTGAGGTGAGCGACTTTACATCTAAAGAAATTTATTAAAAAAATAAGTTATGAGGAGTAACAGATGAGCGCAGTACTGATAATCAGTTGGTTTGTCCTGGTGGCGGCTTCATATAAAATTGCCGAAATAGTGCTGAAAAAATCGGGCTCGTTGTAGCCACACCCTTTTACTTAATTATTTCCGCTTTCAGCAGCTCGGAAAAGTAGGTGATGGTTTTTTCCAGGCCTTCCCTCAGTGGCACTTTCGGTTCCCAGCCAAGCTTGTCTTTTGCCAGCGATATATCCGGCTGCCGCTGTTTCGGGTCGTCTTCAGGCAGAGGATCAAATCTGATCTCTGAGGAAGAATTTGTGAGTTCCTTCACCTGCTCTGCCAGTTCGAGCATTGTAAACTCAACCGGGTTTCCGAGGTTGACAGGCCCGGTAAAATCATCGCTGCTTTGCATAAGAAGCAGAAAGGCATCGATCAGGTCATCCACGTAACAGAAAGACCTGGACTGGGAGCCGTCACCGTAGATGGTAAGAGGCTTGTTCTGCAGAGCCTGCA
>JAFDCR010000043.1 GCA_019312685.1 Deltaproteobacteria bacterium
ACCCATAAACCACCATCCCTGTCGGGGACCCTGCAGGAGGTTGACCTTGTCACGGTACTGCGTGCTTCGCAGACTATTTCTGAAGAAATTGTTCTCAGTAACCTTCTTAAGGAAATAATGCAGATTGTAATCCAGAATGCGGGAGCGCAAAAAGGATACCTTATTCTGGAGAAGAACGATTCGTTATTTATTGAAGCAGAGGGCCATATAAATAAAAAGGATATCAAGGTACTGCAGTCCATCCCGATGGAGTCGAGTTCTGATCTTTCCGCCGGAATTGTTAATTATGTCAGAAGAACCATGGAAATTGTTGTTCTGAAGAATGCCGCTGAAGAGGGTCTTTTTGTTTCAGATCCCTATGTAACTGAGAACCACCCGAAATCTATCCTCTGCATCCCCATTCTGAAACAGAAAAAGCTCAACGGCATCCTCTACCTTGAAAACAACCTCCTGACCGATGCTTTTACAAAAGAGAGGCTTGAAGTTCTCTCTCTGCTGGCGGTACAGGCCTCTATCTCACTGGAAAATGCAAAACTTTACGAAGATGTCGAGCAGCGGGTCATTCAATTACAAATGGCGGATGAGGAGCAGCGCAGATTATACTCCCAGTTGATTCAGTCACAGAAAATGGAAGCTGTAGGCAGGCTGGCAGGCGGGGTTGCACATGACTTTAATAACATCCTGACAACAATAATCGGGTACTGCGAATTAACCAATAACAGACTGTCGGAAAACGATCCCCTGAGAGAGAATATTGAAACCATATGGGCGGCGGCTGACAAGGCTGCTGCTCTCACCCGCCAGCTTCTGACTTTCAGCCGCAAACAGCTCATTGAGATGAAAGTGGTCAACCTCAATGAAATCATTAAAAATATGGGGAAGATGCTGATAAGACTGATTGGTGAGGATATAGGAGTCGATCTAAAAATTAACAGGCCTGTCGGAAATATTCCCGCAGATCCTGGCCAACTTGAACAGATACTTATGAACCTGGCTGTCAATGCCAGAGATGCCATGCCCTTTGGCGGCCGATTCACCGTCGAAACAAAAGACGTTTACCTGGATGAAAACTTTACCCGAAACCATGAAGAAGTTGTTATAGGTAATTATGTGATGTTGAAGGTTTCAGATACCGGAGAAGGAATTTCTCCGGAACTGCAGGAAAAAATCTTTGAGCCGTTTTTTACAACAAAGGAAAAAGAAAAAGGTACCGGGCTGGGGCTGTCTACTGTTTTCGGAATAGTCAAACAGCATAACGCGCATATATTTGTTAACAGTGAAAAAGATCGGGGAACAACATTTAAAATATATTTTCCGGTAGTTGATGAATCCATTTCAGAGGCAGAACAATCCGACAAAGAAAAAATACCGCACGGCTCGGAGACAATCCTGATTGTTGAAGATGAAACAACCGTGCGCCAATTAATATCCGAAACACTTAAAAACTTGGGGTATAATCTGCTGGAAGCAGGAAGCGGTGATGAGGCTCTTGGGCTTATCAATAATTGTGCCCAGGATATTCATTTGATATTGACCGACATGATACTACCCGGAATGAAGGGACCTGAGTTGATTAAGACGATCAAGCCCAAACTGCCGGATGCAAAGGTAATCTATATGTCGGGGTATACTGAGGACATAATCAAATCCGAAAACTACTCAAAGGAGGGGGTCATATACCTGCAGAAGCCCCTCATGCCCAGTATCCTTGCCCGTAAGTTACGTGAAGTGCTGGATGACCCCGGAAAAGGTGTTGCGGCCTGAATGACAAGTTTTGAATAATCTCAATCGGGGAATAGTAAAGATCCTAGCCCAGAGGACCAGGCTTTGGTTTCACCCCATAGGGGTGTGGTGAGATCCTCTTGCATGTGGCTGGAGTGCTGGAATATTGGAATAATGGAATAGTGAAGTACTGGAGTATCGGATCTAAGTTCGGGACTTGATTTAATTTATGATAATATAAGTAACCATATATCCTATGCAATTGATTGTGGTCCCATACCCATCATTCCATCACTCCATCATTCCCGTCAATCGTCAGCACGTACCGTATGCTGACAATATTCCTGTTCATCGTTTGCTGGCATAGCCGGATATTCCTGACCTGGCCCAGAGTACCAGGTTTTTCAAGATTAAATAAATTTACGTGGCTATAAAGTATTTCCAGGTTTTACTAACTGAAGGAATTTCCATGTTTCTCCCATAATTTTCTTATTGGATCTCCGCAAATCATTGCCCAAAAAATAATCATACCAAGCAAATTGTTTTTTTATTTATTTTCCTGTAAGTATAAATACCCATCTCATTTGAAAAATAATTTTTCATGGATAATCAAGGCAGAGTCAGGGATATTTTTTTACTGTTATTTACGGGCTGTTATAAATTTTAAGTATTGAAATTGCAGAGAGGAGAGAAAATGAAACGTTTATGCAAGGGAACAATCTGGGGACTTGTCGCAGTTCTTGTTTTAACCGTAAATGCCTGGGCCTTTGGCCGTAAAACTGTTGTCAAGGTCGGCATAAATGCACCCATAACCGGCGATATACCAAAGGTCGGAGAAGGAACCAAATATGCCGCCCAAATGTGGCTCGAGGATATCAACAAGGCCGGCGGCATTACAGTGGGCGGCAAGAAATATCCGGTTGAACTGGTCATTGAAGACAACGAATCCAAGGCTGAGTCGGCTGTCAAGGCCAATACCAAGATGATCACCGAAGACGAGGTTTTGGTTATCGTAGGCCCTCAATCTTCAAAGCAGGCAGTTCCGGCCGGAGATGTGGCAAACAACTACGAAACCCC
>JAFDCR010000044.1 GCA_019312685.1 Deltaproteobacteria bacterium
AAAACACCGTCGGTAAACATAACATATTTTGAGTCCCCGTCCGGCGGGAATTCAATATTGCCGTCCCTGTCAATAATATCCGAATCATCAATGGGGAGTATGGCGCCGGGTGGAAAAGCACGTCCGATGGTGTCCAATTTCATGTACAGATAGCTAAACCGGACATTCAAGCCGCCATCCGGAAGCAGTGAATCATTCTGGTAGTTGATATCCGCCAGCACTAAATCCATATTATGGGTTCCGGACGTGTCAAGTACGGGTGTCAGGCCGACTCCCATACCGGCGTTGTTCTTGAATGCAGCCCAGATTCCCATGGTCCACTTATCTTTGGCTGCTGCCAGATGCAGATGCAGGTCCTTTGTTTCACTTTGCACGCGTCCTGGTGTCAACGAGGCAGGCGGCTGACCAAAGGGGCCATTCAGGAGTGCATCAAGGAGTGTCTGCAGATCAGAATTTATCAGCCGGTCAGTATCACCATCGGTTTTGTGAAAGTCAAGAGCGGCCATCACATCCCAGCCGCCATAACCGGCACCGTGCATGAGCCATGCGTCCACTGTATCAAAGGAGCCGTAGCGAAGACCGCTTTTGGTGCCGGCAATCTCATGGCTGTCCTTGGTGATCACGTTGATGATTCCGGCAAAGGCATCAGCGCCGTGGACCGCCGACCCAGGGCCGCGGATTACCTCAATTCTTGATATTACTGAAACCGGAAGGTGCATTAAATAAGGAATTCTCCCGCCGTAGGTATATTTTATCGGCAGACCGTTTACCTGCAGCAGGACCTGTGTTGAGAGACTTGTATGGACGCCGCGGATCGAGTATATCGGTGAACCGGTAATGTAATAGGCGGATATATGGAACCCCGGTACTGTTTTAAGCACTT
Organism: Deltaproteobacteria bacterium; assembly: GCA_019312685.1. Lineage (GTDB taxonomy): Bacteria > Desulfobacterota > Desulfobulbia > Desulfobulbales > BM004 > BM004. Next base: position 884 of record JAFDCR010000044.1, read on the forward strand.
CCTGCAGGGTAATTGCCCCCATCTTCTCAATGTCCTCGGCTGTGATGACATTGGCAACCGACGGGGCCAGGTGAACCGGCTTCAGACTGCCGGTGGCGGTCAGAAGCAGCCGGTCGGTCCGGAAATAGTCCTCCTCCTGGTACTCGGATTCAAAATGCCTCCGGACCTGCTCAAGCTTCTGCTCATCGGTTAGAGGTTTTTGTTGTTGGGTTTGTCCGGCAAAACCCGGCTGTGAAACTAAAAGGATGAGAATGAACAGGACAGTAATACTTAGACGATAGTCAGACACTCGCATAACCACTCCACCCCCTAGCAATGACATGAACCACCAATCTTTCTACCTGCTGCCGTTATGGCGGATACAACAGGATTCACCGTTTATTTTTTTAACATACGAAGGGGGCAAAGTAAAGTTTCGTCTAAAGGCAGGGAAAGGCTGTTTTTGATACTCTGATAGATGTTTGAGGGGGCAGGATTTATCGAAGGGGTACAATAGTTAAAGTTCACCGCAGCAGATTAGCGAAGACTCCAGGTAAGCGTAGACTCCGGGTCGCAAGAGGTGCACTTGCTGTTTCGGATTTAATAAAGCCTCTTGCAAAATGAACTTTGTTGCGAGAGGCTTTATAGTATCCCTCAATCAGTTTTTGTCGTAATGTTCACTCAGATAATAATTGCAGTCCCGGCAGCCTGAAAATTCCTTTTCAATAAATCCACGGACAAGATCACAGAAAGTTCCGTCCACCTCGGCACAGCATGTACCATGATCCGGAAACGCCGGGCAGATACCAAAATGCTCAACATTTTTTCCACCTTCCTCTCGACCGCATTCCATATATTCCCAACAGTTAAGCTTTTTCTTTTCCCCATTTTGAGACAGCAAAAAAGAAAACCAGTTCATTTAAATCACCCTGTAAAGTAATCTAAACGGAATTAGCAGAGATCGGGTTTTTATGCCAAAACACAAATATTCCTGGCTCTTAAAATTTCTCCTACTTCAGCTTCAGACAAACCGGGATTACTCCCCTTTAACATGTAGACGACGCAATCTTTGCAGATGTTGAAAATCCGCCGGTGGTCCTTAATTTCCTTAGCAGTCTCCCAGCATGGAATATCCGGCTTTTGGCGTACCGGACACTCTTCGGTTTCTTTACATTTCATGATTTCCCAACATGGCAGATCTACTAATGATGTCATCAGGCACCTTTAAGAAAATTTTATCAAACAGTCTTTCCCGTACCTGAATAGTTTGTGATTCCATGAGCAGGGCAGGCAGCATGGACGGTAAGGGAAAGACTATTTTGTTAAGTAATAATAATAGGATAGAAAAAGCCATGACAATATAAAATAAAAGGGGGGTTATGCGTAGGTTTAACCTACGCATGAAAGCAGATGGGACCGTAGATTTATTTTTTTACCCTTAATATTCATTTTACTACGCAAATTTCGCCGGTGGAAATCGACAGCGCTGAATGAAATGTTGAGCAACCTGGCAATTTCTTTGTTTGCTCTTCCCTGTCTGATGAGATTGGCGATCTGAATTTCCCTGGGTGTCAGTTCATTATACTCAATGGTAAGTTTTCTTGAGAATGAAGAGGTGATCTCATCAATATTCGTTTTTATAATGTTTATGAAAAACTGCTGTTTCTTATTAAGGGGGCTGGATTCCAGTTCTGCAATGTAGGGCAGCAATAAACTCTTGATATTGAGTTTCATGTTGTCTTCCAGATCGTCTTTCGTCTGGCTGCTTTCCTTAAGTAAAACCTTCAGGGCTATATTGACCTCATTCAGGCGCCTGCTTTCCTTTTCAAGTTTTTCCTCCATCCGCTTGCGTTCGGTAATATCCGTGCAAACGCCTCCTACGGCAAAAACATGTCCGGCAGAATTTATGAGAGGGAATTTGGAGGTAATAAAGGTGTGTTCGCCGTCTGCCAGGGGAATTGTCTCAGTAAAGTCAACCGGAGATTTTCCTTTTTTGACCTCTTTATCCTGGGAACGGAAAAGATCGGCTACCGGTTTGGTGAAAATATCATAATCGGATTTTCCTATAACTTCTTTGCTGACAATATTTGCCAGCTTTTCATACTGCCGGTTAACGAAAAGGTATT
>JAFDCR010000045.1 GCA_019312685.1 Deltaproteobacteria bacterium
AATACCTGCATTGATATTGAGGAATGCATTATCCATGTTCAGGGACCGGAAATCCACTTTGATGCGAAGACTTGTGTTAACCCCGCCTTCCCTGTGGCCGACAGCAGCGTTTTTGTCGGGTATAGCACGCCGAGTGATCCGAGCAATGAGTTTTCGGGTTTAGTTATTCAGGCTTCGGACTTTACAACAGCACAAAGAAGGCGCTTGCTCCCTCTTGCCAGAGTGCAAGCAGAAATCGGCAAGCAAGGGCCGGGGTCAGAGATATCAGAAAAAGGCATTCTTGATCTGCGGGACATAGGTTCGGAATTCGAATGGCGCTTTTTTAAGTGGGTAAAAGAGGCCATCGGAAGTATCTTTGAAAAGGGTGGACTTATAACAGAGAATGCCGCTGAAGATAGACATCTTGATATTTCTGCGGCAGTCTTTTTTGACGGGGAGATTTCAGAGGAAACTTTCCCCACAATGACAAATATATCGGGCATTGTCTTGCTGCACAGTCCCCTCGGAAACTGGAGTACTATAAAACCCATTGCAGCCTTGGAAGCCGACAATATAAATGTCGATTCAGCAACCGGCCTTGTGGCCATGACTAACAATAATAAATTTGCCTCTCATAGTATATTAATGAGTCCTGAAGGGGTCGACGGCAGGCCCAGTCCTCGATTTTTCCTCATATATTCCCAGGGTGAATTCGATAGTCAGTCCGAAGCGGAAGCTGCGGGGATCAATTTTGGGCCTTTTATTGATCAGGCAACGTCCCGCCTTGTTCCTTTAGCTCAGATCATTCAGCAAAAGAACGTTGCTAATTTTGCCAGCGTCATTGATAGAAGGCCCGTCGTAGGTGCTCAAGGCGGGGCTATTTCCGGAAGTACAGATTTGCAAAGCTCATACAATGCAAGTACGGGCGAACCTGAAATATTAACGGATGCAACGCGGAATGATTTAACTGTTCGGTACGGCGGTAATAACGGCAAAATATTTGAAGCTCAAAAGAATGATGGAACGCCGGTTTTCACCGTGTATACAAGTGGTAATATTGATGGGATTACTTTAGATTATATCTTGATACGTGATGAAAAAACATCCGGGACAAGCGGCGGGACTTGTACATCAGGATCATGGTTGACCCGCGATTTGACTACAGAGGTCTCCGACACGGGCGACAATGCAATTTTGTCTAGCAATCAAATAGCTTTGACAGCCGGAACATATCAATCTCGCATTACAGCTACAGCATTCAGAGTAGACAGGCACCAGGCTAGATTGCGCAATATTACAGACAGTACAGATATTGAGTATGGTACGAGTGAAATAAGCAATGATGTTGATGCTTACGCATCTAATAAATCCGAAATCATAACAAGATTTACAATTCCGTCAACTAAAACATTAGAAATTCAACATCAATGTCAAACGACGCAAGCATCAATCGGATTCGGACTTGCGGTGGGCGGCGCCTTTACCACAGAGAGAGAAATATATACAATTGTTGAATTATGGAAGGAGAAGTAAATGAAAAATATTATAGTAATTTTTTTAATGGTTTTTCTTCTTGTCGTCGAGGCCGGAAATATAGATACGATCTATGAGTGTAGACCTAATGCAGTTTTTGAGAGTGATTCAGTGAATGCTTTTTCCCGTAATACTATTATGGGGTCATATAGCGGCTTTGATTTTCCTGATCAAACAGAATGGAATATATGCGAAGCGGCAATTAAAGTTAAGCAATTACGCATCGAAAAAAAGAGTGATCTCAGTCAGGAAGCATTAACGAGGGTCCAAGCTTATATTCCTTATCGGGACTGGGATGACGTCATCATTGCTTATGAAGATTGGTTGAGCATAGCACCCGCAGCCCGTCAGCCAACGGCAGATAAAACAGCAGCCATCAATCATTATGCCCCCTGGCTGGCTGCAAGAGATACGCTCGACAATTATACGGGCCTGAAATCGATTGAAGATTTTAACGTTGTCGATGATCCGGCCTGGCCGTAAATAATATGAAGGGTGGATAAAACAATGGCAGGGTTCAAGCAAGAAGTTCAACAGGTTGCTGGCGAAGCCCTTAGTAATCCGGCAGTGCAAAAGGCAGTTGTTGGAGGAACTATCGGCTCAGGTCTCTCTTTGTTTTTTGAGGTAATGCCGATAGTTTTGGGCTTAATAGCAACAATTATGGGTATTACGGCTTCATATTACATTATCAAAAAAAGCAGACTGGAGGCTAAATTGGCCAGTATGCAGATCAAAGAGAAAATGAAAAAGGACAAATCATATGTGGCCTAAAGACACAAAAGATCAAGAAGAGCTTTTTGAATTTTATGGGGAGCCCGGAGAAAATCAAACCAGAATAGCTCTTCCTTTTAAGATGAAGCTGTCCTGGAGTCTGAAGCAAGAGATTTCCCGTTTTTCCTGTCATGAAAAAGTACATGATAGCCTTGGTCGCATTTATCAGAAGGTTCTTGAGATATATGGCCATGCCGAGATCGAACGGCTGAGACTTAATGTGTGGGGAGGTTGCCTCAACGTTCGGCCAAAGAGAGGCGGCAGCACTTACAGCTTACACGCTTTCGGGGCAGCTATCGACACCGATCCTGAGAACAATAAACTGAGATGGGATGCAAGCCGGGCGGCGATGGCCCAACCTGAATATGAAGATTATTGGAGGGCATGGGAAGAAGAAGGATGGGTTAGTTTAGGGAGAGAGAAAGACAGAGACTGGATGCATGTGCAAGCAGCCAGAATATAGAAGGAAGGAGAGAAGAAAATATGGAAAAAGTAAAGAATCCTATCAAAAGTAAAACTATACAGGTTAACACGGTGGCAATTTTGCTATCTTTTGGTTTGGCCCAGGCTGGCATTGAAGTGCCTGGCGAAGTTCAAATTGCTTTTCTTG
>JAFDCR010000046.1 GCA_019312685.1 Deltaproteobacteria bacterium
AGGGTTGTCAGCATACGAAACTGCTGACGATTGACACAAGGGTCCAAGGGGTCGAGGGGAAGTAAAAAAAACTGGGATGGAAGACGGGAAATATAGGCAAAAGGCAGGATGTCATTTCGAACGAATGTGAGAAATCTTAATAAAGTGCTCAACTGAAAGGGCGAAAGATATAAGCATAATTATTATAACCACAGACAAACGCAGACAAAATAGTGCCATCGCCACGCGGCGATTTAGCAAAAGTTGAAAACATAAAGGAATACCGAAAATTCGATATATAAATACTTTTGAGAAAGCATCAGAGATTCCCAGCTTCGTTTGCCGTTGAAGTGTTGGTGTCGGCCTTGTTTTCAAGAATCAGATCGGCAAAAGATCGGGCGATGATATGATTAATCCAGGTTCTATGATGACCGCCTGAGTGTGAATTTTTCAATGGGAGGTCAGGAACTGATTTTTTTACCGAATTTACCAGCGGATACCAGTCGGCAAAAAGGAGATCATTCCGGGCCGCCCATTTTTTCAGGTAAGCATATGAAGCATAGTCTGTGCTCGGATTCGCCCAACTGACAATCAATACGGCATCCATTTCTTTAGAAAGTTTTAGCAGTTTTGAAAAAATCTGCTGTTGTTTTTCAGCTATGGATATGGTGCTCGTTTGTGTTTTTGGGGTATTTTTTTCCAGACTGGCTTTTTTCTTGATCCTAGCTAGACGTGATTTGTCAACTATAAAAAACAGCCTCTTGCCAATTTCCAGGTCATTCCTTAACCAGCGCAGGGGCCTTAACAGGATGCCCCAGTATGGACTGCCGTCAACCAGATTTCGGTGTTTATAACCCTGCGTGAATTTCAGGTCATCCATGTAATCGTTGGATGCGCCCAGGTATAAAATAAAGTCAGGCTTACCCAGCCGATCCTTGTATCTCATTAAAGATAGAATAGCCTGCTTTCCACCAAAAGCAGCCAAACCAAGATTGACTATCCCATACTCGCTTGAATATTTCTCGTGCAAGTTTAATAACATATCTAGTTGAAAAGGATAACTCGCATCGCTTGGCAAGCCCGTGCCTTGTGTATAAGAATCGCCCAAGGCAAATATTAAATAATCATAGTGCTGGAAGTTCTCCTGGAAATTAACCGTGGCTAATCGGTTTGTGCGAATCTCCTGCTGGTAATCATTGGTATGGAAAAAATGCAGATTGGGTTTCAAAACAGCGCCAATTTCATCATCATACTGATAGACCCCTATATATCCGGTATGATAAATCGGTGCAAAGACCCTTAACGCTATTTCTATGCAGACGAAAGTGAGAAAAATTGTCACAAAAAACAGCAGAAAGTTTGAGATTTGATTTTTCATTGTGGTGTCAATTTATAGTTCATAAAAGCTAAAGATGATGCAAAACAAGAGTGCCGGGAAATTATCCAGCCGATAGAATCTTCCTGTATTTTTCTGCAATTACCTGCCAGTCAAACCGGGATAACATTTCCCGACGGGCAGCATTCTTCATTTCAGAATAATTGTCTATCTGATTAATAATTGTACATAATGTTTCTGCAATGGCAGCCGGGTCTTTTTCCTTCACCAGAAAGCCGGTTTTTCCATCCTTGATGATATCGGATATTCCTCCAACATCTGAAGCCACTACAATACAGCCGGACATAGATGCTTCGACAAAAGTAAGCCCGAATCCTTCTGTATCGCCCCCCTTAGCCTGGATGGACGGACCGATAAATATATCTGCGGTGGCAAAATATTCTGGAAGTTCGCGGTTGGGAATTGCGCCAATGAAAATTACTTTGTCCTGCAATCCCAGTGATTCTGACAAACGGATAAGTTCCTTCGCCAGCTCTCCTGTACCAATAATGAGCAGTTTGCTTTCCGGGAATTTTTTTAAAACAGCGGGCATTGCCTCTATCAGATAGCGGGTTCCCTTTTTTTCTGTCAGTCTTCCGACAAAAAGCAGAAATGGTCCTGACATTTTTAAACTGTCTCTAAGTGAAGAGGACTTCTTATCGGGGTGAAAAAGCTGGGAACTTACACCCATGGAGATAACTTCAGTTGGTATATTCTCGCCAAACGTCTGTTTTATTCTTTTTTCAATATCTTTGCTTACTACAGTCGCATACTTGGCATTGTGAAGGGCAAAACCTTTCAAGATTGTTGAGAATTTGCCTTTTATTCCGTAAATATCCCCGCCATGCACTGTCAATATATATGGAACTCCGGTTAGCTTTTGGGCGATGGCAGCTATTAATCCCTGGGGGAGTATCCAATGGGCATGGATGATATCAGGTTTGGTCCTTCTGATGATTTCCAGGAGCGCCCATAGTTCCCCTATGAGAAAGAGCGGGACCAGCAGGTAGAAGAATGGTTTTTTTTTCAGGGTTGGCAGGATTCCTTCAGAGCCTGCCAGCGTTTCATATTTTCTGAAAAAATATCTGAATCTGTGAACCTGAAGCCCAGACATTGTTTCCATTCTTGCGGCCCCCGGGTATTTCGGGGTCAGCACCGTTACCTTGAAATGCCCAGTCAGCCGTTTTGCCAGTTCAAAGACAAAGGGTGGATCCGTGTCATTTGGCCAGCGCGGAAATGTTGAAGTTAATACTAAAAGATGTTTATTTGTTTTTATATCCATACTGTTTCAAAGATTTATCGACATGAACAAGGACTTTTGTATATCAGGAAATCCTTCGATAACGGTATACAATATTCATTGTGAATATACGATATATATCAAGTCACGAATCGGGCAATGAGGAACCGTTTCCCGGCAATACCTTCAGGTTAATCCCGGCTGTCAGTCCAATACGCATCAACCTTCAGTATATACCCGACTGAAAACATATAGCCGGTAATGTCCTTATCCTGAGAGATCCTGTTGAACAGATCAACCTGCCAGCCACCTTGAAATGGGAAAATAAGCAGCCATTTGATTTTGTTTTGTTGGACGGTCTTCTTAAAATTTTCATAATTCCAGTTGCTGCCTTTAAAATAAAAGGTATCATCATGATTGATATACTGTTCCAGGATCGGGTCGCCCATAGTTGATCCGGTCCTGTAGACCATTGGCAGGATAAGGAGTTTTTCATTCTTCCGGACATTTTTCCGCACGATATCACTCATCTCATATGAGGCCAGTGTTATTGCCGCCAAACGAGGGTCCATTTTCTTATAATGATCCATGTAGCGGAAAGGAACGTAATTTATGGCAAATAGTAACAGCAATAGTGCGATAGCCGGCCATTTGGAAGAATAAATTTTCTTGGCAGCAAAGCGGCGGACAAGTTGCGAAATGTGCCGGTAGATATAGAACCATCCGAAGGCTATGAGCAGAGCAAGAAACGGACTGAATGAAATTGTCATC
>JAFDCR010000047.1 GCA_019312685.1 Deltaproteobacteria bacterium
AGAGCGCAGAAATATTTCGCCGCCGGAAAATGCCAGCCAGAGAAGCCTGCCAAGTTGAGGGGCGATTCTTTCTATTTCATCAATTGAAAGTTCCGTTGAGGCTGAAACGGCAGCATCCTGCTTGGAGATATAAAAACAGAATGGGCACCTGGCATTGCACCTGCGGGTTAAAAAAAAGGTGAGTTGTATGGGGTTTCTCTTCCACAGGATTGAATCCAGGTGGCGAAAAGGTGAATAGGTCATAACCTGAAACCGAAATGCTGACTGAAAATAGCACTGAAGGCTCCTATGCCCACAGCAAAAGGATAAAGAAAGGTATAATACAGCACGGCGGAGATTGCAAAATTGGGACCTCCTGTTTTGTGAAAAGCTCTGATAAGGTTTCTGTTTAAATAAAGATTGGCGCCGTAAAGCAGCAGGATTGGTAAGAGAGCAGCCCAGTTGTTCAGCCACAATCCTATAAGCAGAAGAACAAGAACAGCAAAGCATGACAGCACATTAAACTTGAACTCTTGGGAGGCTGTCCCTGAATCAGAGAGCAGGTCCTTGTTTTTTATGGAGTAAATGGACCAGTATTTTGTTTTGCGGATAGCGTTGCGCAGAGATTTTATCAGGGTGAAATTAAAAATGTGCTGCACCAGGATACCAGGATCCATGCGCAGTCTGTACCCCATCCTTTTTAATCGGTGGCTGAATTCGACGTCCTCAAGAATGGGCATAAAGTCCTCCTTAAAGCCGCCGCTTTTTTTAAATATCTCAGCCCGGATAAGCATGGCATGGGTAGCTATATAATCAGGGCTCTGTAAATTCTTGGTCTCTGAATAGTGAATATATATCGATTGGAAGATACTGAAAAAGTTCCGGTCAAAAGGCAGGCAGGTATATGTCCCGCCAATGATAACCTCAGCTCCGTTCTTCAAATAGGCAGCTGCAGCTTTTGCTAGTGTATCCGGCTGCAGAAGGCAGTCGGCATCAATAAAAAAAAGAATCTCGCCCCGGCTGTTCCCGGCCCCTGTATTTCTGGCCTTTGAGGCGCCGCCATGTTCGGGCAGGCGGATGAGCCTGCAGGGATATCGGTCAATTATGCTTGTTGAGTTATCTGTGGAGCTGTCGTCAACGACAATTACTTCAAAATTGGAGTACTGGGAAGCAAAGGCGGCATCCAGACAGCGGCCGATGGTTTTTCCGCCGTTACGGTTGGGGATGACAACAGAGATGAATGGTGTGGCGGGGGGATTCAATGACTGTCCAGGAATTTAACAGAATAACGGAAAAACAAAAAGAGGCCCCCAAAGGGCCCCCTTTTGTTATCCTTTTTAATGACTAAAACCAGGTAATGGCCTGGTCTGCAGCAATAATCTTGTCTACCAGTGCATCGTAATCAGGATTCTCTACGCTGAGATCAAAGCTGTCGCTTTCTCTCCCCTCGGAGACGATCTCAACCAGTTTTTTAGTTGTTTCAGAAGGCTCTGAACGATATACATGTAAAATTTTCATAATTATTATCTCCTTCGTATCTGAGGTGAACCTTTATGTGCCATAGGGAACGATTACATCCATTTCTCTGAGCATCTTGCCAACCTCTTCCAAGCTGGCGTATTTTAGGTCATTTGTGTCTGCATTGGCCTGCTCAGTGGTGTAGACTTCCCCTTCCATATCACGGACCCACTCAAGGTTCTCAGCATTGTAGTCATCAAATTTGGACAGAGTGTGATTCATGACTACCGCATGTGAGTAGTGGTTGGCAACCGAAAGCCCCAGGGTGGAGCGAAGGGCGTCCAGAGAGTCCTTTTCGTCATCACTTTTATCAATTAAAAACATTACTTTTTTGGGCATGGCGTTCCTCCTACAGGGTCATGTAATTGTCGTCGTCATCAATGATATATCCGTGCTTTGCCTGGGTTGACATTTCCTTTTCAGTCAGTCCCTCAGGAATGTCATTCTGCGGGTCGTAGCCCATTTTTTTATAGCTGTCAGCACAGATTGCCACTTCATCAGCAGCGTTGCACAGTTCCCGGAACTGCGGGTCCTTGGCGAGCAGGGTCCCTTTCCAGGTCAGGAATATTTTGACATATTCACCTTTGGCCTTGGCCGCCTTGGTAACTCCCATAATGTGCGCCATGTTTTTCGCATTCGTTACAAAGATACCGAATTTTGCCATGTTTACCTCCTAAACTGTAGATTGTGTTGCACCTCTGATACGTGCTTTCAGTGCAACAGTTAATATTTTGGCTTCATCTACCTTTTTTGATATAAAACTTATAATATCCTGCCTCTTCTATAACGCCCAGGTACGAATGCCCAACGCGTTCGCACCAGCCGGGCAGGTCGACTTTCGAACCTTCGTCAGTTCCAATTATTTCAAGAACTTGACCGCTTTCCAACGTATCTATGATTTTTTTGGCCTTCAGCAAAGGAAGGGGGCACTCCAGTCCCTTTGCATCTAATGTTTTGTCGGCCTTAATATCGTTCAGGTTCAACACACCCCCCTTATTAAATTCTGCAGTTTTTTCTCTAGTTAAGGGCTTTAAAAGGATGAGGGGTTTTTAAAAAAATGATTATGCAGAAAATCCCACATTGTGGCAATAATCTTTCTGCTTATACGCTTAAAATGCCTTGTTACCATAAACCAATAAGAAAACCCACAAAAAATGAATTATGCTTCATTTTTTCTTACTTTTGTCAAATTTTTTTGTCAAGGTCTGAAAAGAAAAAGGGTTTTTTGCTTGCGGAATTGAGGGGAAAGATGCTCTTTTGGGACGTGGAAATATGGAGGGTGTAAGCATGTGTGTTGATGAAAGGCGGAGTCTGCGAAAAAAGGTGCTTGGAGCACGTGATCTGCTTAGTGTAAATGACAGGAGGGAGAAAAGTCACTCTGCGGCGAGAAATTTCTGGAGCCTGCCTGAAGTAAATCTCTGGTCCACCCTTTTTATCTATGTCAATTTTCGCAGTGAGCTGGAAACAATGGAGTTGATCCAGGAGTGCCTTACAAGGGGTATGCGCGTGGCAGTCCCTCTAGTTGAAGCTTCTACTTTCAGGATGATACCGCTTTTGATAAAGGATCCGGAAAAAGACCTGGCTCCCGGCTACTATGGTATTCCTGAGCCGGACCCGGAGAAGTCCCTTCGCTTGGATGCCCGGGAAATCGAGGCGGCAATTATACCCGGCAGTGTTTTTGATATTTATGGAGGTCGTCTCGGTTATGGCGGAGGGTTTTATGACAGGTTCCTGATAAGTGATGCACCTCAGGCCAAGCGTATAGGGTTCGCTTTCGAGCTCCAGGTGGTGGAAAAGGTTCCTGTGCTGTCTCATGACCAGCTCCTTGACATGCTGATCACCGAGAAAAGGGTAGTTAATATAAGACGTTAATCAAAGGAGTTCAGCGATGCGTAAAACGGCAATATTAAAAAACGACCTTTTTTTGGAGCATATTCCTGATTTCAATCATGTAGAGTGTCCGGACCGTTTACGGGTAATCTATGAGGAGCTTGAACAGCAGCCCCTGAAAGATATATTTCTTTTTCCGGAGTTTGAACCGGCTTCCCAGAACATTCTGGCATTCAATCATACTCCGGATCATATTAAGCGCATTGCCGGGACCGCAGGAAAAACTTTCAGCAGTCTTGATCCGGATACGCAGGCCTCAGCAATGTCATATAGTGCTGCCTGTCTTGCTGCCGGGGCAATAACCAGCGGCATGGAGTTGATCGTGAACGGGAAAGCAGACAATGGTTTTGCCCTGGTTCGCCCGCCCGGCCACCATGCAGAAGCCGGGCGCGCCATGGGGTTTTGCCTTTTCAACAATGTTGCAGTCGGCGCGCATTACGGCCTGCATAAACTTGGCATGGAGCGTATAGCCATTATAGATTGGGACCTGCACCACGGCAACGGGACGCAGAACAGTTTTTATACATCAAAGCAGGTTTTCTATATTTCAACGCACGCCTACCCTTACTATCCCGGCTCAGGCGGACTCATGGAAACCGGTGCCGGAGAAGGAGAGGGATATACGTTGAACGTACCTCTTTCCGGTGGTCAGGATGACCGCAGTTTCTGCGCTATCTTTAAAGAAATAATCGTGCCGGTTGTAAGAGAGTATAAGCCTGATTTTATTATAGTTTCAGCAGGGTTTGACACCTATTACGGTGACCCCCTTGGGACCATGGCGGTTACTGAGCAGGGGTTTGCCTGTATGGCCAAACAGCTTGTTGATCTGGCAAACGAAATATGCAAAGGGCGTCTATTGGTGGCGCTGGAGGGCGGCTATAACCTGCGCGGTTTGCGGGACGGAATGATTGCTGTACTGGGAGAACTGTCGGGAGACTCCAGGTGTCCGGGCAAAGTTGACGAAGAGACACTGCAGGACATGATAGACTCAGGTAAAGAGGTTGCAGTGATTGAACAGGTGAGAAATATTGCAAAAAAATATTGGAACCTGTAAATATATCTGGTTTATCGGCGTCGTAAAAAGCTATTCTACTGTGTCGTTGCGATCCGTGAAATGCTCAACATACGATTATGTATGTCTGCGCTTTCCTGACGCCACTACTCCTCGGAGTCTGACGCTTACCTTAATAACAACTTTTTTACTTAGCCATCGCAAGAAGCAGCCGATTTAACTTTTTGAAATTAAAAAGAAAAATAAAAATTTTGGAAAAACATTATGAAAATTACTCCTGAAGAGGTGGCCCATGTTGCCAATCTTGCCCGTCTGCATCTTTCCCAGGCAGAAGTTGAGGAAATGACGAGACAGCTGGATGACATACTGAACTATGTGGCCAAGCTCAACGAACTGGATACCGATGGTGTGGAACCGACAACTCATGCAATATCCATTGTAAATGCCTTTCGCGTGGATGAGGTCAGACCTTCTTTGGCAAGGGAGAGGAGTTTGGCCAACGGACCGCGGCAGAACGGCGAATCATTTGTGGTGCCGCGGGTTATTTAGGGAAGCGTTTGAGGGTTCAGGAAACACTTGGAAACAATAAAAAAGCACTGAAAAAAACAATGTCTTTAAACAGCTTAACCATACATAAACTGCAGGAAATGCTGGCCCAGGGAAAGGTCTCTGCTGTCGAAGTGACCAGGGATGTGCTTGGCCGCATAGAAAATATTGAAGATAAGGTTCAGGCCTATATTACTTATGATCCGGAACTTGCACTGCAGCAGGCTGAAGCGGCGGATAAAAAATTGAAGAACGGTACAGGAGGGAGCTTATGCGGCATTCCTGTTTCCATTAAGGATGTCCTGTGCACGGAAGGAATACGGACAACGTGCGGTTCCCGCATCCTGGAAAATTTTGTTCCACCCTATGATGCCACCTCCATTGTGAAGTTGAAACAGGCAGATGCCGTGTTTGTCGGCAAGGTGGCAATGGATGAATTTGCTATGGGGTCCACTTCAGAGAATTGCGCCTTCGGGCCGCCAAAGAATCCCTGGAATACCGAATATATCTGCGGCGGGTCCAGCGGCGGGTCTGCCGCCTCGGTGGCGGCTGATGAATGTTTTGCCTCCCTGGGAACGGATACCGGCGGTTCCATACGCCAACCCGCATCCCACTGCGGCGTTGTCGGTTTGAAACCCACTTACGGCAGGGTGTCACGTTACGGCCTGGTGGCCTTTGCCTCCTCCCTGGACCAGATCGGCCCCCTGACAAAGGATGTGACCGATTGTGCCCTTATGATGAATGCTATTAGCGGTTATGACGCGAATGATTCGACTTCTGTTCCCCAAGAGATTCCCGATTTCCGCAATGCGCTGAAGGAGGGGCTGCAGGGCATGAAAATCGGCATACCAAAGGAGTATTTTATCAAAGGGCTTGATCCCGAAGTGGAACAAAACGTCAACAAGGGTATAGAGGTACTGCGACAGGCAGGCGCGGAAACTGTTGAGGTTTCCCTGCCCCATACGGAATACTGTGTGGCTGTTTATTATCTGATTGCGCCGGCAGAGGCCAGTTCCAACCTGGCACGATACGACGGCGTCAAATACGGCTTCAGGGACATGTCCAGCGACTCACTGCTTGACATGTACAGGAACAGCCGTTCGCAGGGGTTTGGCGGCGAGGTAAAACGGCGCATAATTATAGGCACCTATGCCCTGTCATCCGGATATTATGATGCGTATTATAAAAAAGCATCTCAGGTCCGCACCCTGATAACCGAAGATTACCAGAGGGTCTTTGAGACCTGTGATGTTGTGGTTTCTCCGGTTACTCCGACGCCGGCCTGGAAGCTGGGCGAGAAGCTGGATGACCCTCTCAGCGTTTATCTGTCGGACATTTTAACCATATCCGCGAATCTGGCAGGAATACCGGGCATCTCGGTCCCCTGTGGTTTCAGCAGGGATGGACTTCCCATCGGTATGCAGATACAGGGGGCTCACTTTCAGGAGGAGAAACTGCTGAAAGTTGCCTATAACCTGGAGCTACATCTGAATATTTCCCATCTTCGTCCGGATTTATAAAACAAGGAGATACTGTGAAACTCAAGGTTGCATCTCACATAAGCACCCTGGTTCCCTATCCGCCGGGTAAGCCCCTGGAGGAACTGGAAAGGGAGTATGGCATAAGCGGTTCCATTAAGCTGGCCTCAAATGAAAATGCCTGGGGGCCTTCGCCCAAGGCTGTTGAGGCGATTAAGGCTGCCCTGCTGAACCTGCACCGCTATCCGGACGGAAGTTGTTATTACCTGAGCCGGGTGTTAGCGGAAAAGATCGGGATGAGGCCTGAAGAAATAGTTTTCGGCAACGGTTCAAACGAGATCATCGGCTTGCTGATTGCTGCTTTTCTGCAGCCGGGCGAGGAGGTTATTACCAGTCATCCGACATTTCTCATGTACCAGAAACTGGTGCAGGTCCAGGGAGGTGTTAACAGGGTGGTCGAGCTTGATGCTGGGATGCACCATAACCTTGCAGCCATCCTTGCGGAGATCACTCCCCAGACCAGAATGATTTTTCTGGACAATCCAAACAATCCGACCGGAACAATTATTGACCGGGATGATTTTGCCTCATTCATGGAAAAACTGCCGGAAGGGGTTCTGGTGGTTCTTGATGAGGCGTATGTGGATTTTGTCGTCCCGGAACTTCGCATTGATGTGCTGGCATATATCAGGCAGGGAAAGCCTGTGGCAGCGTTACGCACTTTTTCCAAGGCATATGGCATTTCCGGTCTGAGGCTGGGTTATGGCATTATGGATGCAGAGATGGCCGACTATCTCAACCGGGTGCGCCAGCCGTTTAATGTCAACTCCCTGGCCCAGGTTGGGGGTATCGCGGCATTGTCGGATGAAGAGCATTACCGCATGACTCTGAGAAAAACCAGGGAGGGAATAGACTGGCTGAGCCGGGAAGTGGAAAAGCTTGGCTGCCGCCCCATGGAAACCCATACGAATTTCTTTCTCATTGATGTAAAGGGAGACGGCAAAAAGCTCTATGAGCACATGCTGCATCAGGGAGTAATTGTCCGGCCGATGCAGGCCTACGGCTATCCGAACTATATCCGCATAACCGTGGGGCGGGCGGATGAAAACCAACGTTTTGTCAAGGCTCTTGCAAAAAGCCTGAAAGAACTGGGCTATGTCTGAGAAAAAAAATATCATTACCATAGACGGACCGTCGGGTGCAGGCAAGAGTACGATCAGCAAACTGCTGGCTGAAAAGCTTCATTATATCTATCTCGATACCGGCGCCATGTACCGGGTGGTGGGGCTGCAGGTACACCGAGCCGGACTTGATCTCGAGACAGAGGAAGCTCGGGAAAAACTTGCACAACTGCTGGCCGGGCTTGACCTGAAGCTGGCACCCGGCGAGGAAGGCAAGGAAACCAGGGTCTTTCTGGATGGTAAT
This sequence comes from Deltaproteobacteria bacterium, assembly GCA_019312685.1. Classification (GTDB taxonomy): domain Bacteria; phylum Desulfobacterota; class Desulfobulbia; order Desulfobulbales; family BM004; genus BM004. The sequence continues at coordinate 7,849 of JAFDCR010000047.1, forward strand.
GATGTGAGCGAGGCAATAAGAACACCGGAAATGGCCATGCTGGCCTCAAGGGTTTCCGCAGAACCGGAGGTGCGCAGGAAGCTGACGGATATGCAGCGTTCCATTGGCAATAATGGTGAAATTGTTGCCGAGGGGCGTGATATGGGTACGGTTGTGTTTCCGGATGCCATGCACAAGTTTTTTTTAGACGCAACTCCGGAGGAGCGGGCCGTCCGCCGCCAGAAACAGCTCGCAGAGCAAGGCCGGCATATTGACTATAATGAACTTCTGGCCCAAATCCAAAAACGGGACCAGGACGACAGCAGTAGGGCGCTTGCCC
>JAFDCR010000048.1 GCA_019312685.1 Deltaproteobacteria bacterium
AAATGATTTTGACAGAGTTGTAAGCGGTTCATCGGAGTTAACCGTTGCTTTTGCGAAGATCCTGGCAGACCGGCTCTCAAGGGGAAATGTCAGCCTGGCAAGGGCCTCGGCCAAAGAGAGAGCCTATCAACGCTTTGTATCAGAATATCAGACCGGGCCGCAAAAGGATTTGCTTGGCAGAAGCAGACAGATAGAAAAGATAAGGGAACAATGCCGTTTCATTGCCAAAAACAGGAAACCTGTTTTACTCCGCGGTGCACAGGGCACTGAAAAAAAATCGGTGAGCTGGCATATTCATAAAGAGAGCGGTTCTCCTGACAATCCCTTTTTGTATGTCGATATCAAAAAAATAAAATATTTTTCCCAGTCAGAAACCGTTTCTACAGCAGATCCCCTCCAGACGGAACTTGCCCAGGACAGTGCCCTGTTCGGGCATCTGCAGGGAGTTCTGTCCTTTGCCAAAACCAACCGGCTTGGACTCCTGCAGGTTGGTAACGGCGGCACTGTTGTTATAGATAATATTGAGTCCCTGGTCCCCGTCATTTAGACAAAATTGACAGACTTCATGCTTTCCGGGAGGTTCAGGCCGCTGGGTGGCGGTGAAGAGGTTTTTTCCTCACTGAGGGTAATATGCTGCACTTCTGTAGATTTGAAGGAACTGACAGAAAAGAAATTTTTTAATGAAACCCTCTATGATCTGCTTGCTGAACAGACATTGGAGATCCCCCCTCTGAGGCGCCGCAAGAAGGACTTGAGTATACTGGTTGATTACTTGGTCGCACATTACAGCCAGGAGCTTGATAAACCTGTTACATCGTTTGACCGGAAAGCCTACGGTGAAATCATGGCCTATGATTGGCCGGGAAATATGGACGAACTGGAAGTAGTTGTCCGCAGAGCTGTTAACCTTGCCTCATTTGGAAAAGTAGCACTGGAAAATCTTTTCATTGGAGTCACACCGACAATTGGCAAGTTCAGTTTCAACCTTCTGAATCTGCCCAAGGTGAAAAAACTTTTTATCAGCACCTGGTATCCAGCAGCTCTACAACTTCTGACAGGGGTGTTTTTCCTTTACATTTTTTATTTGGGCTTCTGGGGGACACAGAACCCGGATAAAAATGTCTCACTGGTGTTAACCTGGGGAATATGGGAACCCATGGTTGTTATGAGTACAATTTTTGCAGCCCGGATATGGTGTGGAATCTGTCCCATCGGAGCGGTAAGCTCCCTGTGCAGCAGAAACTTCAGTTTGAAGTTGTCAGCGCCACATTTTTTGCGGAAATACGGTTATTATATTGGTGGTGTCGGGCTGGGTGTTATCATATTGTCCGAGGTCATTTTTAATATGATCACCTCCCCCCGTGCCACAGCAGCGCTAATTGTTTCCATCGCCATACCTGCAGTTGTATTCGGTCTGCTTTATAAACGTCGGGTATGGTGCCGTTACCTCTGTCCCTTGGGTAAAATGATAGGGGTTTTTTCCAGTGCTTCAGTGATCGAATTGCGGGCCAATTACGGGATCTGCAACAACGATTGTCTCACCCACAGCTGTTATATGGGGGGCAAGGAGTGCCAGGACGGCTGCCCAATGTTTGAGGGGCCCTTCTCGTTACGGTCCAATCTTGACTGCACTCTGTGCGCAAACTGCATCAAGAACTGTCCCAATCAGTCACCGCAGATCAACCTGCGTCTCCCCGGATATGAGCTCTGGTCCAGCCGCCGTTTTGAAAAGACAATGGCTTTTCTGGTGCCTCTGATTATGGGCACCCAGTTTTTTCGCGGTTTGGAGAACGCAGGATATCTCCATCATTTTCTGGCTATTCCAGCCAATAATTCATATCTGCAGGTTATTTTACTGGCCACTATAACCCTGCTGATTTTTGGGGTAATCAAATCTGTAGAAAGGTTTTTATTAAGAGGGATTCCTGACAAAGCTCTTGATTCAACCGGCATGTTATCCTATGGCTTTTTGGTTATGGCGTTGGCTTATGAGGTAGCTTTTCATTTAGAACGATTTCTGCTCATGGGCGGACAGCTGGTACCTGTACTCGGCCGGCAGTTAGGTTTTAACTGGGAGGGGTACGGGGCGAGTGGCGCTCCCTGGGCCATAACCACGCTGCAGATCATGATAATCATGGCTGGCGGCTGGGGGGCATCAGCAGTGCTCAAACGTATATATCGTTCTTGTTTTGAAATCTCACCGGAAAAACCACCGGTCTCCTGGCGAATACCGGTCATGCTGACCGCAATCTGTTATATCTGGTTCTTTATTGCCGGTTGAAAATTTAGCCGCTGTTAAATCCAATACGCACGCCGGAAAAAATAAAAGGCCATAACCCTGTAGGATTACAGCCTATAAAATACAAATGGTGGCGATGCAGGGACTTGAACCCCGGACACCACGGATATGAGCCGTGTGCTCTCACCAGCTGAGCTACATCGCCACGTTTAAGAGGGGACAACTATGTTCAATTTCCCCAGACATGTCAACAGTAAAATCGGTTTCCTGCTCCTCTTTTGGCTAATGAGGAGTTGATTTTCAGATTTTTAAAATGAATAAGGGCCCCGCATAACGAGGCCCTTATGTAAAACAAAAAGTTTATAAACTGCACGGCCTTATACTTACATCATGCCGCCCATGCCGCCCATGCCGCCCATTCCTCCTGGAGGCATACCAGGCATGCCGCCGCCCTTGTCCTCTTCAGGATGCTCAGCCACCATGCATTCGGTGGTCAGGAGCAGGCCGGCCACACTTGCTGCATTCTGCAAGGCAAAGCGGGTAACCTTGGCCGGATCGATGACGCCGGCCTTGATCAGGTCTTCGAATTCTTCATTGTCTGCATTGAAGCCCATGGCGCCTTCCATTTCCTTGACATGCTCGACAATAACTGATCCTTCGCGGCCGGCATTGTTGGCAATCTGGCGTACCGGCTCTTCCAGGGCTCGGGCAATAAGCTTCTTCCCCAGGCTCTGGTCGCCTTTAAGCTTAAGGTTGTCAAGAACCTTAAGGCAGCGCAGGTAGGCGATACCTCCGCCGGGGACAATGCCCTCTTCCACGGCAGCCCGGGTTGCGTTCAGCGCGTCTTCAACCCTGGCCTTACGCTCTTTCATCTCGGTCTC
>JAFDCR010000049.1 GCA_019312685.1 Deltaproteobacteria bacterium
CAGGGATGCTGCAAAAATTGATATGCCCATCCAGGAGGCTAATTTGCCTGAGACGAAGTTGAATCTGTTGTGGGCAATTGTCCCTGCTATACAGGCAACCAGGCCCTGGACAATGGTTAGGCCGGCTACTGTACGCATGGACATGGATTCAAAGCCTAAAAGCGGAGGAACATAGAGGAGCAGGGGGGCCATGATAATGCCGCCGCCGATACCCAAAAGGCCTGAAAGGAAGCCGCAGATTATCCCCAGAAAACCGATTAAGAGAAGCAGGTCCATTTATTATACCACGGTGATGCCAACAGGTTCGTCAACTATTTCTCCGATCCTGACAGCTGATGCCATGCCTGTTTCATTTATATCAGCAAGAAGTGCATCCACCTGCGATGCTGGCAGTGAAAGCAACAGTCCTCCTGATGTCTGTGGATCGTAAAGCAGCTCTTCTTCAGCGTCTGATAAAGCTGTCTCCATAGTCAGCCGGTGTTTGCTTACCATTTCCCTGTTTGCCTTGTTGCTGCCGGTTGTCTCGCCCTTTTTATACATTTCCAGGGCTGCAGGGTAAATGGGCAGGTCCGTATACTTGACAACTACCCGTGCATCACTGCCGTGGGCCACCTCGATGAGATGGCCGAGAATGCCAAAGCCGGTAATATCTGTGCAGGCATGCAGGTCATACTTAAGAGCTGCCTCCATGGATAAACTGTTCAGGGCGGCAAGAGAGGGCAGGGTGTCGCGTTCTAGTTCTCTGAAAGGCAGCTTGCCGGAACGGACCGCGTTAAACAGTACTCCTGAGCCAAGTGGCTTGGTGAGGATGAGCCCGTCGCCGTGCCGGGACCCGGCATTGGTTATGATTTTTTCAGGATGCACAACACCGTTTACGCAGAGTCCGTACTTGGGTTCCTCGTCATCAACCGTGTGGCCACCCACAAGGCATGCTCCGGCTTCAACAACCTTGTCGTGGCCGCCGCGCAGGATATCTTTCAGAAAACCCATGTCCAGATGTTTGCTTGGGAACATGACCACGTTTAACGCGGTTAACGGTCTACCGCCCATGGAGTAGACATCTGAGATAGAATTGGCAGCGGATATCTGGCCGAACCAGTAAGGGTCATCAACCGGCGGCGTGATGAAGTCGACGGTATTGATCATGGCGATTTCAGCAGATAGTTTATAGACCGCCGCATCATCAGAGGTTTCTATGCCAACCAGCAGGTCAGGATCGGTTGGGGGTGCCAAGCCTTCAAGCGCTTCCGACAGAGCCGTCGGACCGATTTTGGCTGCTCAGCCGCAGGTACGGGCCAATCCTGTCAGGGTTCTTTTTTTAAACAGTGCCATTATGAGTCTCCAGTGTAATTTTTAGTTTGAGAAGCAGCTTCTTTTATTGAATATACCAATCAATAAAATATAATCAATAGAAATAAACTATTAAAATGAGACGGAGTGCCATATGATTAATGTTTTCTGCCCGGTGATGCTGTGAATAATTCAAAGGCGAGCCGATGCAGCGGCTTTAACATCGGAAACTCCACTTGTACGGTCAATACATGTCGTGGTGGGAATTGGGCGGATTAATCCAGAATCAGGATACTACTCTCCAAAACCAAAGACTACACTGTGTGAAACAGTCTCGGCTTGTGAAATGCGGGTTAGATAACCAGGATGCCTGTAGGGCCTTCTTCGATATGTCCGATTTGAACGGCTGTCTGGACCTTGGCAGCAAGGAGGGCTGCAATAAGTTGTTCTGCCTGGATACCCGGCACAGACAGCAGCAGGCCGCCCGATGTCTGCGGATCATAGAGAAGTTCTTCCGCCTGGCTGGTAAGGGACTTTTTTATGGTCATCTTTTCTGCCACCAGTTTACGGTTTGCTTTGTTGCTGCCCGTGGTCTCTCCTTTCCGGTACATGCGGAAGGCATCGTTATAAAACGGCAGTCTGTCATAATAGAGAACCACCTTTTCACCGCTGCCCAGGGCCATTTCCAGGCTGTGGCCGGCGATACCGAAGCCGGTGACATCGGTAGCAGCATGGAGGTCGAAGTCAAGGGCCGCCTCCATGGCGGGACCGTTTAATGCCGCCAGTGAAGGCAGGGTATCGTTTTCCAGGTCTTTGAAAGGAAGTTTGCCGGAACGCACCGCATTGAACAGAACACCTGAACCGAGCGGCTTGGTAAGAATCAACGCATCGCCCGGTTGGCCTCCGGCATTGGTGATGATCCTGGCCGGATGGATTACGCCGCTGACGCTGAGTCCGTACTTTGGCTCCTCGTCATCGACCGTGTGGCCCCCCACCAGGCAGGCACCGGCCTCAACCACTTTGTCATGGCCGCCGCGCAGGATCTCTTTCAGCATACCCATGTCAAGATGTTTGGCAGGGAACATGACTACATTAAGCGCAGTGAGAGGTTTGCCGCCCATGGAGTAGATATCCGAGATTGAGTTTGCCGCGGAAATCTGGCCGAACCAGTAGGGATCGTCAACAGGCGGGGTGATAAAATCAACCGTGTTGATCATGGCGATGTCATCTGTAAGCCTGTAAACCGCTGCATCGTCGGAGGTCTCAAAGCCGACGAGCAGGTTTGGATCAGTTGGCGGCGAGAGCCCCTGTAAAGCTTCCGACAGGACCGTCGGACCGATCTTGGCCGCTCAACCGCAGGTGCGGGCCAAGCCTGTCAGCGTTTTCTTCTTGAAAAAATTCATGATGTCGCACTATTAAACATGATGCTTTATTCTAAAACAGCGTTCTTTATGGATTCTATCCCAACTTTTTCGACAAAACGTGCAGTACGCAGTTTTTTCCCCACATTATCACGGTAATATTTTAGACAGCGCTGAACCAGAGATATTGCTTCAGAATCGTTTACTTCCTCCGCAATTATATCTCCTATCCTCGGCCTACCTCCAGAGTTGCCGCCAAAGGTAACAATCCATCCCTTCTTCTTGCCGATGAGGCCAATATCGCGTACATAACTTTCAGCGCAGCAGAAAGGGCAGCCTGAAACCCCGATTTTGACCTTGGCCGGCAGTTCCATGCCGACATAAAGCTTTTCCAGCTCCAGGCCCATGCCGAGAGAATCCATTACGCCGAATTTGCAGACCTCGGTTCCCGGACAGGCCTGGACGTAATGCACACAGAGTTCTATCGCGGGCCCGACTTCCATTTTAAGATCGTGCCAGATGCGGTCCATCTCTTCGTGCTTCATGCCTATCAGGGCAATCCGCTGTCCGGAAGTTATCTTGATAATTGGCAGGTTATATCTGCGGACCACTGAGCTGATCGCTTCCAGGATTTCCGGTGAAATAAGTCCTACCGGCGTTCTGGGCACAATGGCATAGGTTTTTCTGTCGCGCTGCAGAATTGCCCCCCGTGGTGTGTCAGCAACCATAGTCAGACTCCATGATTTTTTAAGTTAATGACAATAAGTTACCAATTGATACAAGTCTGCTTACAATGGGTGAACGGGCTTTGTCAAGAATAAGCATCCCAGGTATTTCCTATGGGTTGAGCGATATTTATTACAAGGAGTTGACATGTTTTGAACTTAAGGGATATTTTTTCATGAGTAAAAAGTCTGAATTTTCTTAGTTGGAGAATCAAATAAATATCAGGAGATTCCAATGAAAAAAACAGTTTTGATCACCGGGGCAAGTTCAGGATTCGGTGCGGCCTGCGCCCGCAAATTCCGTGGTCCGGAATTCAGGTTGATCCTGGCAGCCCGACGTCTTGAAAAACTTGAAATAGTGCAGCGGGAACTATCCGACACGGAAATCCTTGTGCTGCAGCTGGATGTGCGTGACCGAAAGGGGGTAACGGAAAAACTGGCAGCATTACCTGTTCCGTTTCAGGAAATAGATATACTGGTCAACAACGCCGGGCTGGCCCTGGGGCTTGAACCGGCCCAGGAGGCGGACCTGGACAACTGGGAGATAATGGTGGATACGAACATCAAGGGTTTGATCTACTGCACCAGGCAGATTCTGCCAGGTATGGTAAAAAGACAGCGGGGTCATATTGTGAACATCGGCTCGGTGGCCGGCTCCACCCCGTATCCAGGCGGCAATGTTTATGGCGCCACCAAGGCTTTTGTCCAGCAGTTTTCCAACAATCTCCGGTCAGACCTTCTAGGCAATCCTATACGGGTGACCAACATAGAGCCCGGCCTGGCAGAGACCGAGTTTTCGCTTGTGAGGTTTAACTGGGATGAAGAACGTGCGGCCGATGTTTACCGGGGAACCCGGCCACTCACTGCTGAGGATATTGCAGAAACGGTCTACTGGGTTACCAGCCTGCCGCCGCATATTAATATAAACCGCCTGGAGGTGATGCCGGTCTGCCAGGCATGGGCTCCTTTTTCAATACACCGGCAGGAAGAGTGAGCTGATTTTGCTGGAATAACAAGATAATATGGGTTGTAGAGTCGATTCAGGCAACAAATTAACCTTTACTTTAATGACAAAAAACGATAAAAATAAAGTGTTTGGCAAATGCGGTTTGATCTTTTGCTTATTCACTGAATAAACTTAGATTTTCAGGGGTAATTACATGTTGGATAGTACTGCTTATATGAAACAAGGACCGATTTCGTCGGAAACCATATGCGATTTGGTAGGGGACGCCATAAGCATTCCATCTGTATCCCAGGGAGAGCCGACCCAGTTTATAATCATGAACGATATTGAATCCCTGAGTAAAGCATCGGAAATAGTTCCCCCCCATCCCCTTACAGTCCAGGCTCTGGCAGCTATAGTTGTCTGCGGTGACCTCCATAATGCCGAGATAAAGGATAAATGGATGTTTGATTGCGAGGCCGCATCCCAACAGATTCTTGTTTCCGCCCACGCCAACGGTCTTGCGGCGCACATATCCAACATTTATCCTGACAAAGAAAGAGTGGTGGGTATGACCAAACTTCTGGGTCTGCCTGATAATATCATAGCGCATAGTTATGTTGCCATGGGCTTTCCCGCCACTGCTCCAAAAGACTGTAAATCTGCCAGCAACAAAAGGATTCATTTCAATAGCTGGGTGAGTTGAAAATCTGTCCAGCTCCTTTCAAATATATTTTTCTGCCCGCAAAGTGGATCGGCGGTAAAAGCCGTGAAGAGTCTGTTGGAATTATTTCTTGGAAATATAAGAGATGGTAATGAATTTATCAATAGCTACTGTAAGTTACAGTGAAAACTTCAGGAGATGAGCGATGAAAGTTGTTGCGTTTAACGGCAGCGCCAGAAAAGACGGAAATACATCAATTCTTATCGGACATGTATTCAATGAGCTGGAAAAAGAAGGGATTGACACCGAGCTTATCCAGCTGTCAGGAAAGAGAATACATGGATGCATAGCCTGCATGAAATGTTTTGAAAACAAGGATAAGCGCTGTTCCGTCAAGGATGATATTGCCAATGACTGTATTGAGAAAATGTTGGATGCCGACGGGATTATACTTGGCTCACCGACTTATTTTGCCAATGTTTCTACGGAGATGAAGGCTCTCATAGACAGGGCCGGCATGGTATCACGGGCAAACAGTGATATGCTGGCCCGCAAAGTAGGGGCAGCGGTAGTTGCGGTCCGTCGGGCTGGCGCCATCCATGTGTTTAACTCGATCAATCATTTTTTCTTTATCGGTCAGATGATTGTTCCCGGCTCAAGCTACTGGAACCTGGGTATG
>JAFDCR010000050.1 GCA_019312685.1 Deltaproteobacteria bacterium
AATTAATGGCATTGCGCTGGATTCCCTCAAGGATGCTTTCGGAAGGGGTAAGACAGCCCATGCAGCCTCGCAGCTGTCCCTTTATTTTAAGGGTGACAAAGGTGCCCCGTTTTTCCCTGAAAGCCGGCTCGGCAAGATCCTGATCAGGAACCACTTTATTTATTTCATCAAGGGTGCCGAGCTTTGCCGCAATGGTCCTGCGGGCCACACGGATCAGTCTCCGGCCCTGCTCCTCAGTTATTCCTGTCGAAGGTTCTGCGGTATTCATCGTTTATACCCTTAGCAATATTCTACCATTCCACCCCCAGCATAAGACAGTTAATGCCGCTGCCGATTCCAAGAAGGGCGGCGCGCTGTCCCGGACGGAAAATGGACTGTTCTATCCCCATCGCCATGGTTACCGGAGCTGAAACCGAACCGGTATTGCCCAGGAAGGACAGGGTTTCAAAATTTTTTTCAGGATCAATTTGCAGATTTTCAAAAAGAAGTCTGGCGTGGGCCTGCCCCACCCGATGGCAGAAAAATACATCTATTTCCTCAGGCCGCCAGTCAAGCTCCGCAATAAAATCATCCCAGGTGGATTTGGCTGTGGCAATACCCTGCTTCATCAGCTCCTCAGAATCGGTCGCCATCAGCGTAGAACTTCTGCTGGTGGCTGGACTCTCGCATTGCCCCCCCTGGCAGAGATCGTTGTGCCTGGTATTTGCCCGATAGGCACCCCCAATGAATTTCTGCGCACCTTTAGAGTATTTTTCATGGGTCATGACCAGGGCAACAGAACCTGAACCGATGGTAAGGGAGGCAAATGAGTACTTAATGGACTTGCGGGTCAGCGAGGTGTCAGCCAGCAGGTTGTTGATTGTTGATTCCAGCAGATCCTCCGCCGTTTCTCCAGCCACCAGGAGGCCGCTCCTGACCTGCCCCAGTTCGATCATGTTGGCAAGAAAGATCATGCCGTCCAGAAAGCCGAGACAGGCATTGGAGATATCAAATACCAGGCACTTGTCCGGCAGTCCCAGCTGGCTATGGACAAATGAGGCGGTTGCCGGTTCCATCATGTCGCGTGATACGGAGGTGAATATCAGGCAGTCTATGTCTGCAGGGGAAATACCGGACGCTTTAATCGCTTTCTTCCCGGCCAGCACGGCTGCATCACTCGGCCTGGTTCCCCTGGGCCAGAAACGCCGTTCCTTGATACCGCTCATAAGTTCCAGCCGTCCCTGGGGAAGCTTGAGTCTTTCATAAACCGGTGCGAGCTTTAGTTCTATATCCTCGGAGCTGATAACCTCCGGGGGTAGTTCATATCCAAAGCCATTAAAACGGACTTGCTGGAATTTCATTAATCTACAACCTTGGCAATGATATCCGCATCAAAGTAGTTTATTCCCATACCGCCGTCGGCCACAATATGTTGCGCGGTAACAGCAGATGACCGCTCCGATAGAAGAAAAGCGGCGATATCGGCAATTTCCTGCGTTTGCAGCCCTTTTTTGCGTAAGGTCAGCTTTTCAGCATATAGATAACTGTCTACATACCCGGGTATTCCTGCTGAAGCGGATGTTTTTAATAAACCGGGGCAGACTGCGTTGAAGCGTACGTTGGAGAAACCGGCAAAACTCTTTGCCAGGAAACATAAAGATGACTCCAGGGCGGCCTTGATCGGAGCCATATAACCGTAATTCTCTGCTGCCATCCTGGTTGTGGAAATGGAAATCGTCACCACTGAACCGTTGTCATCAAGCAGATCCTTGAAATGCTTGCAGATTGCCAGGAGTGAGAAACATGAAATATCAACCGCCTGAAGAAAATCCTTTTTGTTTGTCTCATGAAAGGGTTTAAAACCGTCTGAATAGTTCGCAAAGGCGATAGAATGGACGATACCGTGGATTTTTCCATCAATAGAGGCACCTATTTCGTTTTTTACCCGGGTAATATTGTCTTCATCCTCCACGTCGCAGATAAAAACTTTGGCACCAGGAAAAAGTTTTTCAGCAGTTTCTTTCCTCACCTCGCTTCTTACTACATGGATAACCTCCGCGCCTGCCTCCTGCAAAACTTTAGCAATGGCACAGGCAACAGATTTGCGGTTGGCAAGGCCGAACACAACAATTTTTTTATCAGTAAGTTTCAGAAAATCCATAATTGCCGTAATTTAAGGTTTAATGGAGTTATTCACCAGTGGAAAAAGCACTTTAAAGACGCTTCTTTAGGATGTCAAAGTTTTTTGAAATTTTCTTAATTTTTATCGATCTCACTTAACGCTTCGGCAACAGGTATTACGCCCGTATCGATTGACTTATCAGGCCTTGTTGAAGGCAGAGATTTTTTTTATGAAAATAGCTATTTTTCATTGGCGAATTATGGCCATGTTGCTATAGTGCGATTCCATGAAATCATCAAAGCCAACCACCCGGACCAAATTTATTTTCATCACCGGTGGAGTTCTCTCTTCTCTTGGCAAGGGGTTGGCAGCTGCATCAATTGGCGCTTTGCTCGAAAGCAGAGGCCTCTCCGTCACCTTTCAGAAACTGGACCCGTATATCAACTTTGATCCCGGCACCATGAATCCCTTTCAGCATGGTGAGGTTTTTGTAACCGATGACGGTGCTGAAACCGACCTGGATATGGGGCACTATGAACGTTACACCGATGCGGTAATGGCCCAGATCAACAACTATACATCCGGGCGCATTTATTATTCTGTCATTTCAAAGGAAAGGCGGGGAGAATACCTTGGCGGAACCGTGCAGGTCATACCCCACATTACGGACGAGATTAAGAATGCCATCCTGCAGCTTGCCGATACTGTTGACGTTGCCATCATTGAAATAGGGGGCACCATAGGTGATATTGAGGGATTACCCTTTCTCGAGGCAATCCGCCAGTTCCGTTATGATATCGGCCGGAATAATTCACTGTTCATCCATGTGACTCTGGTGCCGTATATCAAGACTGCCGGCGAGGTTAAGACCAAACCCACACAGCACAGCGTCAAGGAGCTGCGGGCCATCGGTATTCAGCCTGATATCCTCCTGTGCCGTTCAGAGCGCAGCTTAGGCCAGGGACTGAAGGAAAAAATCGCCCTTTTCACAAATGTTCCCACCGATGCGGTCTTCACAGCCAAGGATGTGAAAAGCATCTATGAAGTGCCGGTTCTTTTCCATAAGGAGGGGCTGGACGATAAAATTCTTGAACTTCTCAATATATGGACCGGAGCCCCCAGGATGAAGCCCTGGGAAAATCTGGTCAAGAAGATCAAGAACCCGACCCACCATGTAGTCATCGGCATTATCGGGAAGTATGTGGACCTGACCGAGTCATATAAGAGTCTGCACGAAGCCCTGGTGCATGGCGGCATCGCTAACGATACCAAAGTTGAGCTTCGTTATGTAAGCGCCGAGGATCTTGAAGAAAAGAGCCCGGCGGAATTGCTTGACGGCTGCAACGGCATTTTGGTGCCCGGCGGTTTCGGCAAACGCGGCGCCCAAGGAAAGATCAACGCCATAACCTATGCCCGGGAAAATAAAATTCCTTTTTTCGGAATCTGTCTCGGCATGCAGTTGGCGGTAGTGGAATTTGCTAGAAATGTTGCCGGGCTCTCCGAGGCGGACAGCGTCGAATTCGCACCGGACTCCAAACAGCCGGTCATATACCTG
>JAFDCR010000051.1 GCA_019312685.1 Deltaproteobacteria bacterium
TGGCAACATTTTTTAAAATCGAAAAAAGTTTTAATCTTGAAATAAGATCCTCAGCCCCAACAGAATTGATATGCCGACACAGAAACAGATGAAGTGCAGCATGGAGTTTGAAAAATTTTTATGCTTATTCACTTCCGGAATAAGATCAGAAGCTCCGATATAGATAAAATTTCCTGCGGCAAAAGGGATCAAATAGTAAATCCAGTTGCTGAAGGACAGCATATAGGTGAGAAGTCCTCCAAGGAGAAAAGTGGAAGCGGAGAGTAAATTATACAGCAATGCCTTTTTCTTTGACCAGCCGCCATGGACCAGGACGCCGAAATCACCAATTTCCTGCGGTACTTCATGGGCAGCTGCAGCCAACCAGGTGGAGATGCCGAGACGTATGTCAATAAGAAACGTCCCAGCGACTGCGATACCGCCGATAAAATTGTGGATTCCGTCACCGATTAAAATAAGATATGTCTGTGGCTTCTTACAGGCAGTTTCTTCCCGGTGGCAATGGTGCCAGTGCAGCAATTGTTCAATGAGCAGAAAAAAAGTAAATCCGATTACCACATAAAGATATACAGAGATATCAGTTCCTGTTTTTTCAATAGATTCCGGGATCATATGAAAAAAAGCACCCCCAAGAAGCGAACCGGCTGAGAGGGCAACTAATGGGAGAAGCAGGCGCTGCAGGACTTTTTCGCTGATAAAAAACGTAATTGCACCTACAAGTGCAAGTAAACACATGAGCACACTGCTTCCGATAATCCAGAGAAGGGGTTGGGTAGTTGTATACATAAGTGGCTTTTAAAGTTTTTATACAGATAAATATTTTGTCTGAAGCAAGATGTCAAATTATTAATTATTCTGATCTATTGTTAATTGTCAATTTCGCCAGGATGGAAATTACAGGCGCGTTTTCTCCGTCATGGGTTTTGGCCATATGGAGTACTTCCATCCGGTTGCGTATTTTTTCAAGTGGATAGTAGGGAGTAGGTATGGAAGGGGAGGTAAGGGCGGTCATGTAAAAGAAGACCGGCCTTGAAAAATCCCCGTTATAATTTATGGAATTGTCATGGTTTATATCGGAAGGTGGCATGAAAGCCAACCTGTTGGAGTAAAGAGATATTATTGAAGGAATAATACCATATATTATTGCCCTTTCAGGAAGTTTCTTATTCAGATCTTTCATGTCTTCAATGAGGATCATGGCGTTATGTAGATTGTTGACAGCAATTTGGGGATTCAGTGAATAGAGATGTTTGGTTCTTCGGTATTTATTCAGCTGAGGCGGTAGGGGTTGGAGTAGACGGTCGGCAATAATAAGAGTGTTCGGCAGGGAAAGAAATATCAGCGCAATTATAAAAACGTTAACAGGATATATCTTAATTTTTCCAACCGGAAGAGAAGGAATGTGACTGATAAGTAAGAAGCTCTGCCCAACCATTATCGGGAGTACAACGTACATAAACCGTTTTGCTTCGGCAGGGTAGGGCCAAAATAGGATGATTAAAAAGTAGCATAAGATGTAATAGCCGTCCAGTCGGCGTTTGTAGACACGATAAGTCAGGCTGATAAGAGATATAGCTAAACATAATCCGATTAGAAAATCGCCGGCAGCGGATTCAAAATTTGCCTGCCATCCCTGCCACAAATAAAAAGATTCATTACGCACCTGATCAATTATTTTTATGAGCGTATCTGAATTGTAGTATGAGGCGAAAACTGCAAAATAACTGGCGTGTTCAGTTGATTTTAGACTAGTATATCCAGAATACAAAAGCAGGGGGATAATAACCGCCAGTCCTGTGACAAGTCCGTGGCGCGGCCTGTGCAAGGCTAGATAGAGACAGAAAGCGGCTGCCAGTGACAGGCCAACAGTACGGGTAAGGGTGGCTGCTACAATTACGAGGGCGGCAGCCTGGAGCCAGGGGCTGTTTTTCTTTTTTTCAGCTTGGGTAGCAAGGTAAAGCGCAAGCATGCTGAGCAGGAGATAGAGGTTCTCGCTCAGGATGAACATACTTATTCTGACTGTTCCCGGCAGCAGGACAAACAGCATGACTGCCAGATTAGCGGTTGTTTTATGCAGACCTATGCTTATTAACCAGGCACGTAGGATTATCAATGCCAGAAGGAGACAGGCTGTTGTTATAAGGTGGGCCGCAAGAATATTTTCTCCTCCACCGAACAGGGCTAACAGCAGGGGATAAAGAGGCGGATACTGGCTGCGCTCGGCAAAATGTCGGGCAATATCCGATGGCGGCGACCACGGTGAATAAAAATTCGCTGTAAGAAGATAGACACCGTTATCACCCCCAAGGCCTGCCAATTCGGGATTCCAGGTCCAGAATATATAGAATCCGGAGAAAACAAAAAAGAACAGAAGAAAGTAAATGTCGGCCCTGGAGTAAGAGTTATTCATTTAATTTTTATCTAGAAGTGTTGGACTTAGGGTTTGCACGGAGCCATAAAATAGCATACTTATTTTAAATTACTACTTTTTGAAAGATAAAGTTATGCTGTCCGAAGGTGTAATTCTAAAGCAAAGGATCAGGTTAATTAACGGGTATTATTTTGTCGGGACAATTCACGCTTATCAGTTCATTCACCCCTGCCGGAGACCAGCCGAAAGCAATAAAACTGCTTTCCGAAGGTATTACGGCCGGATATCCGGAACAGGTCCTATTGGGAGTAACGGGCTCGGGCAAGACCTTTACGATGGCAAAGGTGATCGAAGAGGTACAGCGGCCCACCCTTGTCATCGCGCCAAACAAGACACTGGCAGCCCAGCTTTACTCTGAGTTCAAGGAGCTTTTTCCTGAGAATGCAGTGGAATATTTTGTCTCATATTATGATTACTACCAGCCCGAAGCATACATACCTCAGTCGGATACATATATTGAGAAAGATTCATCCATTAATGACGCCATTGATAAAATGAGGCATTCCGCAACCCGTTCACTCCTGACACGCAGGGATGTATTAATTGTGGCATCAGTTTCGTGTATATACGGCCTCGGCTCACCTGAAGAGTACAGGAATCTACATCTTCTTTTAAAGGTTGGGGAGGAATATCCCCGGGAAGAAATGCAACGGCGCCTTGTTTATATGCTCTATGAGCGGAATGACATTTCGTTTCACCGGGGTACTTTCAGGGTGCGGGGCGATGTGGTTGAAATTTTTCCGGCCTACGAGGAGGACAGGGCCGTTCGGGTCGATCTGTTCGGTGATACCGTTGATTCGATATCCCTTATTGATCCGTTGCGCGGGGCTGTAATGGAACAGGTGCCTGAGCTGACCGTTTTTCCCTCAAGTCATTTTGTCACATCCACGGAAAGACTTGAAATTGCCGGGCGGACTATCAGGGAAGAGCTTAAGGAGCGATTGAACTTTTTTGAAAATGAGAACAGGCTGGTTGAGGCACAGCGCCTGGAGCAGAGGACCATGTTTGACCTGGAGATGATCGGCGAGCTTGGTTACTGTAACGGTATTGAGAATTACAGCCGGCATCTGACCGGAGCCGCGCCGGGAGAGCCGCCGCCGACTCTGCTTGATTACTATCCGGATGATTTTATTTTATTTATTGATGAAAGTCATATTGGAGTCCCCCAGCTGCACGGCATGTACCGCGGGGACCGTTCCCGTAAGGAAACCCTGGTGGAATACGGTTTCAGGCTGCCCTCGGCCCTTGACAACAGGCCGCTGCGGTTTGAAGAGTTTGAAGAGCGGACGAATCAGGTCGTATATGTTTCAGCCACACCAGGAGATTTTGAACTGCAGCGGTCTGAAGGCAGGATTACCGAGCAGATCATAAGACCGACCGGGCTGATGGATCCGGTCATTGAGGTCCGTCCGGCTCAGGACCAAGTGGATGATCTGCTGGCGGAGATCCGTTATCGGAGTGAGAAAAAGGAAGCTATCCTGGTAACAACCTTAACCAAGAGGATGGCAGAAGACCTGACGGAATACTATGAAAACCTTGGGGTACGGGTGCGGTATCTGCACTCGGACATCAAGACCCTTGAGCGTATGGAGCTTATCAGGGAACTCCGGCAGGGTGAATATGATGTTCTTGTCGGTATCAACCTGCTCCGGGAAGGATTGGATATACCGGAAGTTTCCCTGGTGGCAATTCTTGATGCCGACAAGGAAGGATTTCTCCGGAGTGAGCGTTCTCTGATCCAGACATGCGGCCGGGCTTCATGGAATATTGACGGTCTGGTGATTCTTTATGCGGATGGAATAACCGGTTCCATGGAGCGAACTATAGAAGAAACCTCAAGACGAAGATCCATGCAGGAACAATACAACCTGGATCATGGCATAACTCCTGCAACGGTAAGGTCAAGCATCAAGGATATTATGGCCTCTGTTTATGAAAAGGATTATGTTACGGTCCCGGTTGAAGCCGCTGAAAAAGATGTCGAATATCACAGCCTGCATGATCTGCGTCGGGATATTAAAAGGTTGGAAGGGGAAATGTTTAAAGCCGCCAAGGCTCTGGCTTTTGAGGAGGCAGCCCGCCTGCGGGATGAGGTGAAGGAGTTAAGGAAGCTGGAGCTGGAGATAATGTAAAGAGAAAGGGTTTAAAGGGCCAAGGGTTCGAGGAGTCAAGTAGAAAACATTGAAAATTTGAAATATTGAAAATTGAAGATTGACAACCATGATTAATATTTAAGACATTGGTGAGGTCTTAAATTGAAGGTGAATTATAAAGGTTAACCGAATATGACAAAGGGAATCGTAGTTGCCGGTTTGAGCGGCGGGTCGGGAAAAAGCGTGGCTGCAGTGGGCCTGGTGGCGGCATATGCCGGGCAGGGACGCAAGGTTGTGCCGTTTAAAAAGGGGCCTGATTATATTGATGCAGGCTGGCTGCAGCTGGCTGCCGGCAATCCATGCTATAACCTGGATCCCTACCTGATGGAATCTGAAACGATACGGGACTCTTTTGCCCTCCATTCAGAAAATGCTGCAATAATAATTGTCGAGGGCAACAGGGGATTGTTCGACGGGGTCAATGTGGCTGGGGCATACAGTACAGCGGAGCTTTCAGTTGAATTAAATCTTCCTGTAATTCTTGTAATTGACTGCACCAAGACGACCCGTACGGTTGCAGCACTGGTTCTCGGCTGTCAGAATCTTGATCCCCGTGTCATGATAAAAGGAGTTATTTTAAACAGGCTGGGTACTGCACGGCATGAATCCATAGTGCGGCAGTCTGTGGAACATTATACCGATATACCTGTGGTTGGGGCAATCCCGCGTTCAAAAACGGATTACTTTCCGCAACGTCATTTAGGGGTGACACCGTTCCAGGAACATGAGGGGGCTGACCAGACAACCCTTATGCTGGCTGAAATGGCTGAAAAATATCTGGATCTCAAAACCATCGAAAACCTCATGGCGGATGTTTCATTTTCTGCAAAAAAAATGCTGCAGACGACCGGGAAACCTTCTGCAAAGGTTCGTATAGGCATTCTTAAAGACGCCGCCTTTCAGTTCTACTATCCGGAAAACCTTGAAGCCTTGGTTGATGAAGGGGCTGAACTCGTTGAAATCAATGCCATGAGAGCACCTTTGCTGCCGGAACTTGACGGTCTTTATATCGGAGGAGGATTTCCGGAAACCAGTGCCAGGCGGCTGGCGGAAAACAGTTCTTTCAGGGAGTCCGTGAAATCAGCAGCTGAAACAGGTTTGCCGATTTACGCCGAGTGCGGCGGTTTGATTTATCTTGGTGAAAGTATCCTCCTGGATGATCAGGAATATCCCCTTGCCGGTGTCTTCCCAGTCCGGTTCGGGCTGCATAGAAAACCCCAGGCCCACGGCTACACTGAATTAGTGGTCCGCAACGCAAATCCCTTTTATCAAAAAGGAGAAATGATCAAGGGACATGAGTTCCGCTACAGCAGGATTTTATCCTGGCAGGGTGATGAAGAGAATCTTGCATTTGAGATGAAGCGCGGCGTCGGTTTTATGGGAAATAGGGACGGACTGGTGTATAAGAATGTCCTGGCCCTCTATACCCATATACACTCCCTTGCCACTCCGCAGTGGGCCGGGAATTTTGTAGCAAGGGCCCTGGAGTTTAAAAATCAGAGAGTAACACCCGGATTGAAAAATACGAAGAAACATTAATATTTAAAAAGATGACAATTACATTTTCATTTTAGCCTTAAATACATCTTGTAAAGCGTCCGGTATAATCATTGATTTAGGTTGTGGTGACCACTGGCATCACAAATTGTATTTATCCTTTCAGGAGTAAATAATGTGGCAGGATAGTTATATTATTTCACTTCAATACCACCCAGCCAAATTAATCTAACAATAAAATTGATTGGCATCTTTTTAATGTCAGGCTAATATAACATTTAATCTAGTTAAACGGCTTTGGTTGCCAAATCACTACAAGCAATGGCAAGAATTGTTGAATCAATAATTTCAGGTAATTTTAACCATGGAAAAAGAAGACATAGAAATTATTCAAGAAATTATTATTGAAAAAATCGTTGGGGGAATACAATGCCCTAAGGATTACAGATGCACAAAATTTGGAGTTAAACATCTCTGCAAGGCTAAGGATATTGGCAAGGAGGATTGTCTCCAATGTTTAGAAGAAGATCCTAGCGACTGTCCTTTTGTCTCAGACATTGGATACTATAAACTCTGTCAATGTCCTCTCCGGATCTATATTGCCAAGAATCTCAAAAAGTAAGGAATATTGTGAAATACCGCATGTGGCCACATGCGCTACGTTCAACAGAAAATGTTCTTATCTTTCCGTAA
>JAFDCR010000052.1 GCA_019312685.1 Deltaproteobacteria bacterium
GGAAAGGGCCTTACGCAGCTTGGTACCGGACAGAACAACGCGGTCATCCTTGTCGTGGTTGCATGTCCTCAGTGAAGCCATACCGTCGCACTTGTAGCAGTAGAAGGTCCAGTCGATCTTCAGCGGCTCACAGAGCAGACACTTACCTGGATCATCCGGCTTGGGAATCTCGTCAAAAATATCCTGGGCATCGAACAGGCCGTAGAAGTCACCGACACCGGCATGGTCGCGGCCGATGATCATGCGGTTAACGCCGTAGTTCTGACGGAAGGTCGCATGCAGCAGGCCTTCACGGGGACCGGCATAACGCATATCAAGCGGGTAACCGCCCTGGAGGACATTTTCTTTGGAGAAATAACCGTCGATCAGGGTGTTGATGCATTCAATCCTGACTTCGGCAGGAATGTCGCCGGGTTTCAGGGAACCAACCAGTGAGTGGATGAAAACACCGTCACATACCTCAATAGCGATCTTGGCCAGGTACTCGTGGGAGCGGTGCATGGGATTCCTGAGCTGCAGTGCAGCTACCTTGCTCCAGCCTTTTTCTTCAAAATGAGCTCTTGACTGGGCAGGGGTCATGTAGGTTCCGGGGAATTTCTCCGGGAAGTCACCCTCGCTCAGCACTTTAACCGGGCCGGCCAGGTTGTATTCCTTCTGGGCCATAACCATCTGGACGCCTGGATGATCTTCCATGGCAATCTTCCAGAATACGTCATCGGCACTTTCCTCGCCTTTGCCCTTGTATACTTTTTCACATTCCCATTTCTTGTCAGCCTCGGTCATCTCGTACTTCTCGGTGATCTTCATGGTAGCCATGATCTCGCCGGCCGAGTTCTGCAGGGCAATCTCATCACCGGCATGGATCTCATCCGCATCTTCCTTGGAGCAGGACAGGGTCACCGGTACGGGCCAGAAAGTACCGTCTTCAAGAAGGTAGTTCTCGCATACACCCTTCCAGTCATTCTTGTTCATGAAACCGTTCAACGGGCTGAAACCGCCGATACCCATCATGATCAGGTCACCGTTCTCACGACCGCTGATCGGGATTGTCTTCAGGCCTTTTGCTTTTTCTTTTTCAGCCTCAAGTTCTTTACCGTGAAGCAGACAGCAGACCAAACCTTTTCCGCCATGTGGTGGTACTAATTTCGACATAATTCTTCTCCTTTATTCAGTGAGTTATAAAGATAATAATGAACAGCGGATTAACTGAACCTTGATTCATTTTAGCGCCCAACATTATAAAGCAGAGCAGGAATTGTCAAGTAAAAAGTGGGCTTGAAAGGACTCTTGAGAGGGAATTGCATACCTGCCGGACAGCTTTGGCGGCACTTAATCTGTGTTAGATCAATACATCTTTATTCCATAACAACTTGACAGCACTGTATAATCACTGCTTGAATAAATATTTTCTTACAAAAACCACCATGGTATAATATTTAATTTCTTTGAATATTTTTTTAACAGAAAGCTGAACAGAACAAAATAATTAACGGGATAGATTTTACATAAAATTTAACAATATCCGATCAGTAAAATTCTCAGTCAAATATTTTGTTTATTCTGACTGATTCATTACACTTACCAGTAAAAATGAACTCTGTAAGAACCCTTATATTTTTTTTCCTTATCTGCTGCTCTTTAGTTTTTCAGGATAATTCCAGATCTACTGCGGCTCCGGCCCTACGTAGTAAGTTGACCCCGGAAACCGATAACCTTTCCAAGCTTTTTCATGTCGGGATTGCAAAAGAACCGATTCATATCATACTCATTGAAAAGAACCGGCAGCGGTTGCGGATATTAGAACTTGGGGAGAGCTTGAGGGTAATAGAGGATTTTGTTGCGGCAACCGGCGAGAATCCAGGCAATAAGCAGGACAGCGGCGACTTAAAAACTCCTGAAGGTATCTATTTCATAACCAATGTTTTTATAGATGACAAAATAACCATTTTCGGCGACAAGGCCTTTCACCTGGACTATCCCAACTTTTTTGACCGGCAGGCTGGAAGAAACGGCGACGGTATTTACATCCACGGCACGAACAAAGAATTGCAGCCTTACAGCACCAACGGCTGTATTACCTTAAACAGGGTTGAACTTGATGAATTGGGGAGATACATAACCCAGGCGGTAACGCCTGTAATTATTGTGCCGGACCTGAATTTCTTAAACAGAAATACCGACCTTCTGACGAAAAACAACTTCCGCCTGGCAAAATCCCTGCTGCATGACAATGAAATAAATGCGGAGAATGTTGAATTCAACTCATTATATTTGATCAGTTTCGGCAGTCAGACTGTTGCGGTAGGTGACTTTAACTATTCTCCCTCCAAAAACTCCACAATGAGCGGCACGAGCAGAAGTTATCTGCAATACGACCCGGTTCAGGGATGGATAGCAGCAAAACGCTTCTGGTGGACAGGGCCCCTTCGTATCTATCCGGAAAAACCGGTAAAGGTCCAGGCATACCCCAAAATTATCGATGAAATATATTACGCCGGGCATATTTCCGGGAATGCACCTTCCCTGGCTGCAGAACTGAAGTCCGAAGGTGAACCGTCTGCAGAAAAAAATACCACCGGGAAAATTCCCAATTAATTACCCGGACCAACCAGAAAAACTCTCACTTCACAAATATCCGCAATACCAAAGGCTGGTTTCCGGAAGCAACACTTCGGGAAAAGTATCCTTTTGCACTCCTTAGCATACTATTTAACAACCACCACCCAAAAGGGGTTATAAGTTTACCTAAAAAAGGATCTTGTATTGGTGTGATGCAACAAGTGTTTTTAACGCCATTTCACGCAGCCGAGCAGCGGAACAAAAAGCAGAAAAGCGACTCGGGCCGAGCGGAGCGACA
>JAFDCR010000053.1 GCA_019312685.1 Deltaproteobacteria bacterium
AGAAAAAAACAATTAGTAATATGATGACCAGACTTTTTGACGCCATGCAATTCACCACTGTTAACTTTTAAATGAAATGCCCATCCATCATAATTGCCAGTACATTTTAAACAATAGAAACACATTATTATTGCAACCTATTTTTACTTTTTTCACAATATGTTTATCGTAGATTTTTTCACTGCCATGTATAAAAAAGGTGGCAGATTTATTTTTTTGATCACACTCCTTCCGTTTCACTGAGTCAGTGATACTCCTCCTTATGTTAATTAAAAATAGTTGAATTACCTTCCATTGGATAGGTAAAATATCCTCCATTGTTTTAAATAATTTCAGCCAGTTTCAGGCTTAACTATACAAAATGTTATATTAACCTGACAACAAAGAGATGCAAACTGTTTTATGCGGTGGGATTATTTAGAAGTGGGAGTGTGAATTGCTTGCCAAAGTAGAAACTATTTTTCGGCAGAAATCGAGTGAAGGTGTATGGTAGATATATAGTCTATATTAGTTAAATTTCTATTTTAAAGGAAAGTCGAACAAACTAAAAAACTATAAGTTTTTAGTTGTAATATATTGAAGTGAAATATTTTTCCCCATAAGTTCTCGAGAAGTGATGATTATTAGATTAGTGTTTTATTCATAGAGCTTTAAGAACATATCATGTAATCAGGGCCCCAAGTTATCTTGACAGGATTTCAATGAACAGCAGATATCGTCAGTCGGTAGTTAACAATTTGTGCAGAATATTTAACTGAACAAAACCTTGATAGTAAGTTGCACTAACTTTTTTATCAGGGGTCAGATTTCAAATCTGTCACCTTTTTACTT
The DNA here is from genome assembly GCA_019312685.1 of Deltaproteobacteria bacterium. GTDB lineage: Bacteria > Desulfobacterota > Desulfobulbia > Desulfobulbales > BM004 > BM004. The sequence continues at coordinate 832 of JAFDCR010000053.1, forward strand.
CTTTTTACTATTTTTATTATTCCAAAAGGCTCCGCATGGCTTCTTTGTCTACAGGGCGGGTTGTCTCCTCAGTCCCGCAGGATGCAATAACCTGAGAGGCAAGCCTTTCAAGTTCGATCTTTTGCAACAGGTTTTCTTTAAATGACATTTTTTCCATGGTTTCTCCAGTAGGGCGGCTGGTTGGCAAGCCTGCCCAAAATATCTTTTTGGGGATAGATGTTATTCAGTAAAAGTCTTGTGTTTTTCTGCATATCGCAGAACAGTCCAAACAAAAGCGGAATGACTCCAAGTAAGAGGCGACACACAAAGAGGTGAACCGCTTACAGGATGTACCTGCTCGGCAAGCACGCCGGAAGGAAGAGCATTTTCTCCGCACCATTCAATATACGGAAGGGTTTCTTCAAGTTGCTGACGATTTTCTGCTTGATCGATAAAATATTCTGCCAGCCAGAGCGTTGAGATAAACCATGGATTTCCGGGAATATCTTCAGGGCTGTCCGCGGCACGTTGATAGACATCCCCCTGGTATCTGGCGCAACCTTCAATAGAAGTTTTAAGCCAAAGCTGCTCCCGTACAGCTTTGGCTGTTTCAAGCATCCGCTCATCTCTAGGATCAAGGACTCCAAGAGTTGTCAAACTTAACAGACTGATATCAATAACTTCATCCAGTTTATACCCCCCCTCTGTTCGGGAACCCGAACGGGCAAATCGTTTCAGGCCGTCATGGTACAGGTGTTGACTGATCCCCCCCGTCATTTCATCGGCCACGGAGTCATACTTCTCAGCCAGGGAGTCATCCTGAAATATTTTTGCAAAATTTGCCGCAGCTCTGAGACCGGCAATCACGGATGCAACCGTATAAGTATGCAGCGCGTAACGCTCTTCCCAAAGATCATAGGAAGGTAAAGGCAACTGTGTTTGAGGGTCCCGGTATTTGACTAAAAAGTCGGCAGCTTTTTTAATGAGCGTATTGTAGAGAGGTCTGATAAATTCTATATCCTTCAAACTCTGATAGTGTATCCAAAGTGCCCAAAGCGTCAAAGCCGTTGAATCTTCCTGGATGGGAAGAACCTCTTTTCCATCGACTAACCAGGCATGCCAATTACTGGCAAGGGACCCGTCCGGATTATAATGCTGAAACAAATAACCTTCGTCGGATAAAATACGGGCACAGAATTCAAAATATTTTATACATACATGCGAGTATCCTGCCTTTGCTAAAGCGGCGGCAACAAAAGCGCCATCCCGCCCCCACATATACGAATAGGTATCTTTACCAAAACGGATAATATCAGAATCATTGGCTGCAATAATGGCTCCGTGATTGTCAATTTGTGTTCTTAAAACAAGCAGGCTTCGCTTAAAAACGTCGGTCACGGATTTAGGTAAGCCCTGAAGCTGCATTGAATCGTTATGTACCCATGTTTTCCAGTATTTCGACGAACGCTTGATGAGTTCTTCCGGTGTTTTCTGGTGAACTTTCAAATTGAGCTTTGCCACTTCGGGATAGGTCATACCGGCCGCCATCCAATAATAAGCGGTTGATTGCCCCTTAGCAGGCAATTTCAGCCAAATTCCAATGGTGGAATGAGTAGAGCCCCAGGCAGACGGTTCACCGCTAAGCTCACCGCTTTCGGCCTCTTTTCCCGTCCCCAGACTCCCCGAATCCCCTTTTTCCCCGCAGGTAAAATGATTCACACCCCATTGGTCATGGACCCAGCAGCTGATCAGAAAATACCGATGGATTTTATAGTGAATGATTGAAGAGCTTCGCGGATCGAAATAAGCCGTACCCCCGATATCATTCCCGTAAAGGTTAAAATCATGACTGAAAAAGAGCCTGACTTGACGGGTATTGTCTTTAAGGTTGGTCACCTCAATTTTTTTTATGTAGATGTTCAAATCCACATCCACCACATCCGAGCATCTAAGCTCCAGACCCAGAATTTCATTTTTTAAGAAAACATCTGTTACCAGACTGTCATTATGATACCTTAAATCTTTTTCCCATTCCGGACCCATCCACGAATATTGCCCATCCACCCATACACCGAAGCGGAAGGGATGGCCGCTTGAATGGTTTTCCTGACCGATAAAAGGAAAATATATGTCACGGATCTGATAATCCGAATCAAAATTCAAAAGAAAAGAGCCGTTACTTACCGGAATGTCTTTAGGCATGATATAAAGTCCTTGCGTCCACAATCGACTGATACAACTGTGAATATTTTTCTGCCATACTGACGATAGAGAAATTTTCCTTAATGTGATTGCGGCAGTCACTGGGGTCGATAAGGGAGATCGTTCTCACGGCCTCAATCATTTCATCAATTGTATCCACGACGAATCCCGTTTTTCCATGAATGACAATTTCGGGGACCGAGCCTTTATTGAAAGCCAGCACCGGAGTTCCGCATGCCATGGATTCAATCAAGACAAGCCCAAAGGGCTCGCCCCATTGAATAGGAAAGAGAGTCGCCCGCGCGTGCTGATACCACAGCTTTTTCTGGGTGCTGTCAACTTCTCCGATATAGATGATCTGCTTATCCGA
>JAFDCR010000054.1 GCA_019312685.1 Deltaproteobacteria bacterium
ATACTCCGGATATGACATCTAATGAGCAAAATCACTGAACGGCTCCGAAGTAAAGAATGGCAGGCTGAAAAATTAACATCCCCCCAAAAATGGTTTAACCTGAAAATTAAGAGAGGTGGTTTTATGCGCCATTTCACGCCGCCGAGCAGCGCAGAAATGGCCGGAAAAAGCGCGAGGACTGTTTGAGCGAAGCGAGTTTCGCAGCGCCCGGTTATTTTGCGCAGCGCAGGGCAGTCCGCCTCTGGCGGACCAAGTGAACGGCTGCCCTTTTTGGTTCGTTTTTGGGCAAGCAAAAATGAACATAAGAACAATATGTAACTGCTTCTTATTACCGCTTATTGATTTTATCATCTACCTAACAGCATAGCATAGCTGATGGTTTAAGCTGGATAATTAACTAATTGAAGCAACACGTTTTATAGATTCCGGGCAATTGAAATATAGAATGTTGTCTTGCCGTCAACGTTTGATTCGACCCATGAATCCCCCTTATGCTGTCTGGCAATTTCCCTGACGATTGAAAGTCCCAGACCGGTCCCCCCTATAGAAGAATCACCCGCATTACGTTTAAAAACCTCAAATATGGTCTCAACCTCAGCCGGGGGAATAACTTTTCCGTTATTCCGCACACTCAGAATATGGTCTGTCTCGGTTGCATTATATCCCATTTCGATCTCTGTCAAATTACTGCCGCCATATTTCAGGGCATTATCCACAAGGTTTCTGTAAACCCTCAACAGAGCATTCCTGTCAGCCTTTATGCCGGGAATACCGGAGGGGGGTTCAATCCAGATCAGATCTCTTTTTTTGAGTCGGGTGGAAAATTCCTCCTTGATCAGCCGCCAGACCTCCCTCAGGTCAATAGCTTTGAAATGCAGAGGAGTCTCTCTGGTGGAAATATACGCATTAATATCATCCGACAATGAGACAATCTGGGCCGAGCTGTTAACAATCTGCTTTATTAAGTCATACAGTTTTTCCTGCTCCAGCCGTTTATATTTTCTTTCAATTATCCTGGCCAGACCATAAATGACAATGGCAGGATTTTTAAGGTCATGGGAAACCTTATTGGTAAAATGTTTTATCATTTCAGCCTGTTTAACAAGTCTTTCCTCGGTGCGCCTGCGCTTGGTAATCTGCCACATACCTTTAATAAGGAGCTGCAGCTGTCTGATATCCTGCTCATCATACGCATTTTTTTTGTTGCCCACTGCAGCGACTGCAACAATTTTCTCCCCATCAAACAGCGGCACCGCCATGAATCTCTTAATCTCCACGTGACCCTCGGGGGCGCCCTTCTTCAGATCGCATGATTCATAGTCGTTAATAATAACCGGCTGCCGCTTCCGTACCGCTTCGCCCCAGACTCCTGATCCTGCAATATTAAAAACCAGGGGTTTATCATGGACTCGACATTGTTCCATGACGCCTTTTGACCAGGCGTAAACTGTCAGTTGGGATTCATCCTCATTGAGAAAGCCCAGGAATCCAATTTTACTGCCGGTCAGGGGCATAAATGATTCCAGGACAAAATCATACATTTCATTGACAGGCAAGGTCTGCATATCATAGAGTTCCAGCAGAGCTGCCTGGCGCATTTGATCGATTCTGATATTTTCCTGCGCTTTTTTCTCTAATGTTATGTCACGGTTGCTGGCCCGTCGCCCAAGGATTTTTTTATCCTTGCCGTATACGGGCTGACAGTAGTGGGATATCCACTTTTCCTCTCCATCCTTGCTTCTGATACGGAAATTTAAATGACAAACCTCGGTAGCTTGCAGCTCATCCTCTAAATGTTCCTTAAAATGCTGTCTGTCATTAGGATGTATTATATCGTACAGCAGAGAATGATTTTCCTCGAACTCCTCGACCCTGTATCCGGTAATCCTTTCGCATGATGGAGAAATATAATTAAAGCCACCCTCCTCATTGATCCAGTATTCCCAGTCATAGGTGAAATCCGCCACAGTCCGGAATTTTTCCTCACTTGCCTGCAGAGCGGCCTCAGTCCTTTTCCTGTCAGAGATATCCACCGCAATCTGCAGATGAACAATCCTGCCGTCAAACCAGTCAATGGCCCTGTCCCGTATTGAATACCAGTTACCGTTCAGGGTATTTCGGCCCTCCCACAGGAGCGTCTTTTTCGGTTGACCGTCTGCCCCAATGAGTTCGCTTTTTTTACAAAAGGGACACGGACCGGTCATATCGGCCTGCAGCACCTGCCAGCATATTTTACCGGTGATTTTGCCAAAGAGTTTCTTCGCATAACGGTTGGCATAAAGGATTTCATATGTCTGCAGGTCTGCCACATAAACTGTTGCATCCAGACTGTCCAGGACCTTGAGCAGCTGATTATGCTTTTCTCCTAACAGCCTTTCACTGTCCTTGGGTTGCGCAAGCTCCTTTTCCAGGGACGCCAGCCTCTTTTCCAGATCCTTATGTGAAGGTTCAGCAGCCATACAAAACAGTACCTCTGCCAAATTGGTTGATTCAGCATTTACAATGCTTTCGAACGCCTTTAACCCGTATCTGATAAAAAAATTAATAGGTAAATTACATTAATGAAAATATTATGACAAGGTCAACCTAATAAATATTAAACTTCTATTCATTTTCAAACGTTCATCCTGAAACCTTATGTTTATTTTTTAAAAACCAGGAAACAGTTACGAACAAGGCCCCAAGTGCATCAGCGAGCACATCCAAGGAACTGACAGACCTGCCTGGTATAAAGGACTGATGGTACTCATCGCTGATGCCGAAAATTATACAGAACAGAACAGCCATAATTGCGACAACAGCGCCGTTTTTGTCCGTGGCGAAAGGGTTTAGAGCATAGAGGAATGTACCTGCCAGAGTGCCGTAGGCAATAAAATGGGCCAACTTGTCAATAGCGGGAAACGAGGGAAGCTGGAGTAAATCACCAGGCTGGTGGGATAAATAAAAAATTATCCCCATGATACAAACCATGGGGATAAAACGTTGTAAAATCATCAAAACAAAAGAATTAAGTCTCTGCGTTTGTCTGTTCCTGAGTCATATGGACACTTTCAAGCAGTTCGGGAGAATATTTTTTCTTAATACGTTTGATTGCCGAAACTATTGCATGGGTGGGATAATTATCAATTTTTGCAACCTGCTTATCTTTATATGAGGTGGTCACAAACTGCTTGTTTTTAATTTCAAAGGTATGGGTCCAGTTTATTTCAATAGTTTCCGGATTCTCCTCCAGGTCCACTGTAAGGATTTCCCTGCCGGCTGCGAGCTGCAGGGCATCCATTTCAGTCACTTCCAACAGCCACGCATCCCCGAAAGAGGTGGAAAAAAAGACAAAAACCCCCAACTCATGTACCAGCTGCTTGCCTTTTGAAGCAGCCTTCTGGGTCTTATTTATGGCATTCTGTAGGGAAACCTGGGTTCTCTGAACTTCCGTGAGGTCCGGTGTCTGCTCCCGCTGCTTGCCAAGACAGCAGCGTTTGAACTTTTTGCCGCTTCCACAGGGACATGCCTCGTTCCTGCCTATTTTAGCCATCGCAATCTCCTTATATGAAAATATTTTTTAATAAATATATGACATAAATTTTTAATCAGCCACCCTCAAATATGGGAAAGCAAGACTGAACATACCGGCAGAAAAATTGCAATCCATTATTTATTGCTTCATTCGCATTTAAGTTGAAATGTCAGAATGATTAATGAAAAAGATGGGGTGCGAGGTCTGCGGCGTGCGGTTTGGGGTCCGCGGTGTGCGGGAGACTCCGATCCAGTCTTTTTAAGATTTTATACCTGTTTTTTTGTTTTTTTTACCACGGACGGACACAGACAAAGACTAATAGTTGTGCGACCTGCACAACCATTAACTTGCCGCCCTGCGGGGCTAAGTTTATATATCGCGCAGCGATGGCACTATAAATAAAGCCAGGTCGGCTTTATTTATGTCTG
>JAFDCR010000055.1 GCA_019312685.1 Deltaproteobacteria bacterium
TATTAACCTGGCTGGAAGAGGTGTTGAAGACCTGGGTATCCATGTCGGCCCTGCTCGGGGTGATGACCATCGGCTTCATTATTTTAGAGAAGAGCGAAATCCGAGCCCACAAGATGTCCCAGAAACTCGCCAAGGTCTGGATCTTTGCCGAAATTCTTCTGTTTGTCCTGGTTGGGGCTCAGGTAAATATTTCCGTGGCCTGGCATGCCGGTCTGGCCGGAGCGTGCCTCATCTTCATCGCCCTTATCGGCCGCTGCATCGGCACCTATTTCAGCGTTATGGGGACGGATCTGAATTTAAAGGAGCGGATGTTCTGCGTCATCGCCTATATCCCGAAGGCTACCGTCCAGGCAGCCATCGGCGCAGTACCCCTGGAGGCGGGGATAAAATCCGGCGATACCATCCTGGCCGTGGCCGTGCTTTCAATCCTGCTTACTGCGCCGCTTGGCGCCATCGGTATCCAGGTGACAGGGAACCGCTGGCTGGAACAGGAGCCGAAGGACAGCCGCCATAAGGCCAAAACCGTTTGATTATTAATGATAGAAACCTGGACTCAAGCTCAACAGCCAAATAAATACTATTTCGGTAAGTTAATGTGGATATAATAATCATTTAAATACTACTTTTATTTAAAATGTTTTACTTTGATTAAACTTACTTTTCTTGATCCGCCAACTACCTGGTATTATTATGATAGATGAGTCATCTGTAAGACTTACAGCCTTTTTCGGGATTTTTGTTGCTGTGACTCTCTGGGAGTCACTATCACCCCGGCGGCGACTTACCACTCCCAAAATCGGTCGATGGCTCAGCAATATCACTATTACAGTATTGGGAACCGCCATTGTTAGAGGCGTTTTTCCTGTTCTGGCGGCTTCCTTTGCAGCAGGTCAGACTTCCACCGGAATCCTTAATCAGGTTTCCCTTCCTTATCCCCTCAGGGTTTTTATCGCTGTTCTTGCCTTTGACCTCATCATCTATTTGCAGCATGTTATGTTTCATGCAGTGCCCCTTTTCTGGCGGCTCCACATGATGCATCATGCTGATCTGGATATTGACGTAACTACAGGGCTCAGGTTTCATCCCATCGAGGTTTTGCTGTCAATGGGGATAAAAATTGCCGCAGTAATGATTATCGGTCCTCCGGTTCTGGCTGTAATCATTTTCGAAGTACTCTTAAACGGTACTTCAATGTTTAACCACGGTAATATCAAGATGCCTCCCGGCGTTGACAGCCTGCTCCGCCTTTTCGTTGTGACCCCAGACATGCACAGGGTACACCATTCGGTTGTCATCCGGGAAACCAACAGCAATTTTGGTTTCAACTTCCCCTGGTGGGACAGACTGTTCGGTACCTACAGGGCCCAACCTGCCGCCGGTCATGATGAGATGACTATCGGGCTTTCACAGTTCCGGGATCAGAAGCGACTAACCCTTCTCTGGCTATTAGCATTGCCGTTTATTGGAAAACCGGGAGCGTACCCGCTTAACAGGAGTGGCAGGGAACCGAGAGGAAGGAAAAACTGAATTAATTTTTTTGTGCTTCTATACAATTCACAGGTGAGGGAGGTATTTTTCTTCGCTGGCTAACGGATTTCTCAAATTCTACGGATTGCTTCACTCTATTACGAAAACTCGGGGTTTCACCCTCAAACAGTTCGTAATAGGACGCTCCGCAATTCCTTGAATTTTACTAAATCCGTTAAAGGCTCATCAAATACTCCTTTCACCTCCTGCTGCAGGTATTGTTATTACCTGTAAAGAGTTAAGAGGCACATTTTTTTTAAACGGCATTTCATTCATATATAATGATATTCGGGGATTCATGATTAACTTGTTAATCCTGCTATACCGGAAGAGAAAATTTAATGGTATACTATGTGGTATTTAATGCCGCAAAATTATCGAAAAAGGTGATTTATGTTTGATCTGTTGAAAAAGAAAAAAACTACCAACGGCTGAGCTCCGCAGGGAGAGTCTGGCGGTGGTCAGCAAGCCTGTTTAATCCCCTCCGGGGGTAAGGAGGCATCTGTACCTGAGCCTCAGAAGATCAAGGATGCCGTCAGGCAGAAATATTCCGAGGTTGCCGTCTCACCTGATGGGAAATTTTCCTACCCCACAGGCAGATCAGGCGCAGAAGCATTGGGATATGATCCAGCCTTTATCAATGATGCATCGCCGGCATTGTTGAAGTCCTTTTGCGGCGTCGGAAATCCTTTTTCCCTGGGAGATATCCGGCTGGGAAGCAGCGTTCTTGATATAGGATGCGGTGCTGGGTTTGATCTCTACGTTGCAAAGCGTTTAGCCGGGGCTTCCGGCATGGTATGCGGTATTGATTTAACTCCGGAAATGGTAGAGCTTGCCCGGAGGAATCTCTTGGAAGCCGGGATGGGCTGCATTGAAGTCCTCAATGTTTCCTCAGAAAAAATTCCCTTTAACGACAATATATATGATATGGTCATTTCAAATGGTGTTATCAACCTGTCTCCCTGCAAACAGGAGCTTTTCCGGGAAATCTTCAGGGTTCTGAAAAACGGCGGAAAATTTCAGTTTGCCGA
>JAFDCR010000056.1 GCA_019312685.1 Deltaproteobacteria bacterium
TGTTGTCCCGCTATTTTCTCGATTTCTTCCGGCAGCAGTATGCCAGAAACGAGATCATCGGCTTTTCCGAGGAGACGGAAAAGCTCCTCTATAACTACAACTGGCCGGGGAATATCAGGGAATTAAAAAATGTTATCGAACGGTGCGTTGTCCTGGAGAATGATGAATTGATAAGCCCCAAGCTTCTGCCCTTGGAAATCAGCGGCAGCACGGTGACCACTTCGGAGTTTGTTGAAAGACGTAAAAGCATGCGGCTTCTCCTGCCGGAGGAAGGAATTTCTCTTGATGATGTTGAAAAGGATCTGATAAAACAGGCCCTTGACCGTACAGGCAACAACCAGACAAAAGCAGCCAAACTGCTCAATATCACCTATGACAGTCTGCGTTACCAGGTAAAGAAATTCGGCTTGATGTAAAGAGCGGGTCAGGCAAAGCGTATCCCGATCCTGAAACATTCCTTATCTATCATTCTGCTCCAGGCGACGACCCCGATTCTGTAATTCATTTTTTCGTCAAAACCGATTACCTGGTTTTCTCTAAGAGGATAGGAGGTCAGCAGTCCGATGCCACCGTCGCTCTTGTCAATTACCTGCCCATTCAAAGATAAACGGATTAAGTATCCCTCATGGATGACACTTGCTCCGAAATTTAACACCTCATTACAGGATGTTCTGTCATGTTTTCGTGATTTGGTTTCCGGATCGCTTTTGAAAAAATCGTTTTGGTCGGTTTTTTCCCCTTCTCCTGCCAGCACCAGCTTTACAATCTCTGTAACGTCGTTAAGGGCAAAAGGTTTGGCGATACAATAATCGGCCCCCTGGTCAACGACAGCCTGGTCATTATTGCTGAACTCCGGTGAATCAAGAGGATCAGCGGTCATCAGAATGACCTGGGTTTTGGGGCAGATATCATTAATGACTTTTAATATACCGCCTTCATTTATCACGGAGAGCTGGACATCAAGAAGACATAAGTCGTATGGGCAAAAAGAAAGTTTTTCAATGGCCTCATTGGCTGAGTCTGCTGTTTTTACTTCACATCCGTCATCCTTTAAAGCTTTTGCCAGGCCATACAATATAAACTGGTCTTGGTCGACTACAAGAATATGTTTTTTCATCCGTTGCTCATTGATATCAAATGATAATATTGTCTTACCAGCCTAAAACTGTCTAAATGAACCTTAAAGCAAAAATCAGGCCATTAACGTCATAATTTTAAAAAGGGAATTAAAAAGTAATAATTGAGTGGGGAAACAAACTGTTTTTTTATCTCATTCAATTCGGTTCTGAACCTTTAAAACAGCAGATATCTATCAGCAGATAGGGATTTTGGCTAATACTGTTTGGGCATTTCACTATTTCTGGATCTGATAATGTTAAAACCTTCGAGGGTTCGTAAATCTACAATTCTGCGGTTCATTATTCTTACTTTTGACTCCTTACTCCTTACTTCTAACTCCTCGCTCCACAGCACTCACTCCTTACCCCTGACTCCTGACTCTTCACTCCTAACTCCTCAACCCTCAGTCCTCCGTCTTTTTTTCTCCTCTCTCCTCGCCCCTATTGCCCTTAAACAAAAAAATGAGTATTAAATCATAAATAATGAAACATTTTCTCAGTTATTATTAACAATTACCCACAGGACGATTGATGAAAGGAATTATACTGGCCGGTGGTTCCGGAACCCGGCTTTATCCAATCACACGCTCGGTGAGCAAGCAGCTCATGCCGGTATACGACAAGCCCATGATCTACTATCCGATTGCCGTTCTCATGCTGGCAGGGATAAAGGATCTGCTTGTCATTACAACTCCGGAAGACCAGGAACAATTCAAGAAACTGTTGAATGACGGCTCCCAGTGGGGCATTTCCCTGCAATATGCCGTCCAACCTGAGCCGAAAGGGCTGGCCCAGGCATTCATCATCGGTGAAAAATTTATCGAGAAAGATCCGGTCTGCCTGATCCTGGGAGACAATATTTTCTTCGGCCATGGGCTCCCCGAACAAATCCAAAATGCTTCAAAAAGACAAAAGGGAGCAACCATATTCGGTTACTATGTCAGGACGCCCCAGCGTTATGGCGTCATCAGTTTTGACCAGGATGGCAAAGTCCTTACTATTGAGGAAAAACCCTCTGAACCGAAATCAAACTTTGCCGTAACCGGCCTCTATTTCTATGATAACGATGTGGTGGAGATTGCCAAGACAATAAAACCGTCACCGAGGGGGGAACTGGAAATAACGGATGTCAATAATGCCTATCTGGACCGGGGCGAACTGCATGTTGAGCTTATAGGCCGCGGCGCTGCCTGGCTGGATACCGGCACCCACGAATCACTGCTCGATGCCGCCAATTTCATCAAGGTTGTCGAGGACCGTCAGGGGCTGAAGATCGCCTGCCTTGAAGAAATTGCCTACCGACTGGGATATATAAATGCCGAACAGGTCCGGGAAATTGCCGAACCCTTGGCTCAGAACAGTTACGGTCAATATCTACTCCACCTCATGAAAACAGAAAACTGGAAGTGAGGAGTGAAGAGTTAGATATAAGGACTGAGGACGGAGGACTGAGGTATGAGGTGTGAGGTGTGAGAAGTAAAGGAGTCAGGAGCAGAAAGTAAAAAAATAACGAACCGCAGAACCGTAGATTTAAGAACCCTCGAACTGTTTTGAAATTAGAATACCGGAACACCGGAATTATCTAATGAATGATGGAACAAAGGAATAATGAGGACAAGATATGGAGGTTGGAGCTTGAAAGGAATAAAGTTTTAAACCTCCTCGCTCATTACCCCTAACACCTTACTAAAAAAGAAAATGAAATTTTCTCCTACGAAGCTGCCTGACGTCATACTTGTGGAACCTGATGTTTTCGGGGACAACCGTGGATTTTTCATGGAAACCTGGCATGCGGAGAAGTTTGCCAAAGGCGGGATAGTTGCCGATTTTGTCCAGGACAACCACAGCCGCTCCGGCCAGGGAATTCTCCGGGGCCTGCATTACCAGATTAATAATCCCCAGGGCAAGCTGGTGCGGGTCTTAAACGGCGAAGTCTTTGATGTTGCGGTTGACCTGCGGAAAAATTCCCCTACCTTTGGAAAATGGATCGGGATACACCTCAGTGCAGAAAATAAGAAGATGCTCTGGGTTCCGCCCGGTTTTGCCCACGGCTTTTATGTGATCAGCCCCCAGGCGGATTTCTTTTACAAATGCACGGAGTTCTACACCCCTGAAAACGAACGGGCAATCCTCTGGAATGATCCGGACCTGGCCATTGACTGGCCGCTTGTTGAGGGGAAAAAGCCTGTTCTGGCTCCCAAGGATGAAGCAGCGCTCCCCTTTAATGAGGCGGAATATTTTGATTAAAAGTTAAAAAGGACTCTGGACTGAGGACTGAGGACAAAAACAAAAAACTTAAAGATGAAAAATGTTTTTTTTAATTTCTTTACCTCAGTCCACAGTCCTTGGGCCTTAGTCTATATAGTTTAAACATGAAAGTTTTAATTACAGGCGCAAACGGCCAGCTCGGCTGGGAATTGCAACGAGCAAGACCGAATGGATTTGAGATTATCGCCCTCGATATTCAAGAGATGGATATTACCGACAGCCCAGCAGTTGCGACTGTGATCCAGGAATATCAGCCTGACCTGATAATCAACACTGCAGCCTATACTGCCGTCGATAAAGCTGAAGAAGATAAAGACAAGGCTTTCGCAATAAATGCAAATGGTGCAGCTTATATTGCCAAGGCCGCTCAGGGTTGCCGGGCCCGCTTGATTCACATCTCAACTGATTTTGTTTTTGACGGGACAAAATCCCAACCCTACCGGCCCGGCGACAGGACAAACCCGATAAGCGTTTATGGTGCCAGCAAGCTGCAGGGCGAGCTGGATGTTTTGGCCAAAACCATGAACAGCGCCCTCATCCTGCGAACCGGCTGGTTGTATTCAGTCCACGGCAGCAACTTTGTAAAAACCATGCTGAAACTTATGGCAGAAAAAGAAGAGTTACGCGTTATCGCAGACCAGACAGGCACCCCGACCTGGGCCGGAGATTTTGCCAGGGCAATTTATCGCTTTGCCGACATCCCGGATATAAAGGGCATTTACCACTGGGCCGACGCCGGGACCGCCAGCTGGTTTGATTTTGCCGTGGCAATCCAGGAAGAGGCTTTCAAACTGGGCCTTTTAAAAATTCGTATCCCGGTTAAACCGATCCGGACAGAGGAGTATCCGACCCCGGCAAAACGTCCTGCATACAGCGTGCTTGACAAATCCTCAACATGGAAAACCCTGGGGTACAAGGCCTCCCACTGGCGGGATTCATTACGGCGTATGCTTGAAGAATTGAAAGAAGTAAGGTCTGAGGTCTGAGGTCTGAGGTCTGAGGTCTGAGGTCTGAGGTCTGAGGTCTGAGGTCTGAGGTCTGAAAAAGACTATAACTTTTAGGAGTTCTTTGAGCTATATTATAGCGTATGAAAAAGATAACAAAATTTGAAGACCTCATTGCCTGGCAAAAGGCAAGAGAACTTACAAAAGAAATATATACTGTATCTACCAGTAGCAGATTTGAGAAAGATTTTGGTCTGAGAAGTCAAATACAACGCGCCTGCGTTTCAGTCATGTCAAACATTGCAGAAGGGTTTGAGAGGGCTGGCCGTGCAGAATTCCATCAATTTCTGGTTATAGCAAAAGGTTCATGTGCTGAAGTCAAATCACATCTATATGTTGCATACGACGTTGGATATATATCGAAAAAAAAGTTTGAAAAAGTAAAAATGTTAGTAGAGGAAGTTTCTCAAATAATCGGCGGCTTGCGTTCAGCCATACAAAAACAAAGAGATGTACAAAAATGATAGCTCAGTCCTCTGACCATACCCCTCAGTCCTCAGTCCACCAAAATCCCTACTCGTCACCGGCGGCGCAGGTTTCATCGGGGCCAACTTTACCCGCTACTGGATGGAGAATTACCCGGACGACCGGGTAACCGTGCTTGATGCCTTAACCTATGCCGGCAATAGAGAAAACCTGGCGCCGGTCAAAAATAACCCCGGTTTTTATTTTGTCCACGGAGATATAAGGGACTACGAA
>JAFDCR010000057.1 GCA_019312685.1 Deltaproteobacteria bacterium
GCAGCCGTTCACTCGCCGTTACACTGCTGTTCCGCTTGCAGCGGAATACCCTGCGCTGCTCATAAAAAGCAGGCGCCTCGAAATGTCGCTCCGCTCGGCCCGAGTCGCTTTTCTGCTTTTTTTTCCGCTGCTCGGCTGCGTGAAATGGCGCCTAAAAACAAAAACATTTTATTACAGTGAACAAAGACCCTTTCAGGGTCACCTTTATGCCACCCCTTCTAGGGGTGGTTGTTAACTGAGTTATTTATTAGGCAATAGATGATTCTGGCAAATTATATTATCTGATATCAAATACTATTAGGCTGTGTTTAATCAAAAAATCAGGAGGTTGCTTCCCGGTCAAAAGCCGAAATATTTCAAAATAATTGCCACATTGTGGTACAAAAATCTTGACAATAAACTCCAGGCAGGAGTATATGTTTCAGCATATCTTCATATGTGTAAAGTTTTATTGTTCGTTTTTTTGTTTTTTCATCTGGTTGAGATTATAGGTCTTATCTGAATTTCTCTGGGGGGATGTGCCATTTAATAATTTTATTAAATGGAGAGGTAACCCGTGGAAAGTACAGCTGACATACCTGAAGACAACTGATTGGAATCATCGAAATTCTGAGTGCCGATATTTTTTTGCGTATAGTGAAAATTAAAGGAACTGAGATGAAAATATGCGTTTACCCAATAATCTGAGAACCGGAACACAAAACCTCGGTCCGTTGATTGTGCTTTGTGTCGGTATACACAGCATTTTCCTGGGACTGTTCATTTATTTTTTTACGGATCTTTTCTACCGGCTCTTCTTTGCAGCTGCAGTAGAAAATATCTTTTTCGTCAGGCAATCGGGAATATTCCTCTTTCTTGCCGGTCTGTTCTATCTCTATCCCCTCATTAACCTGGAAAAGTTATACAACCTGATTCTGGTGGTGATCTTTTCAAAGATAACGGCAGTATACTTCCTGGTGGCAAATGCCCGATTTACCCTTTCCCCGAAAATGATTTACCTGGCAGCTTTTTTTGACGGCCTGATGGCTGTGCTGTTGCTTCTCACCTATCTCAATTTAAAAAAAACCGGCAGGCTGGAGAAGGAGATACCCGGTAAGGGACAGTTTGTCATGTCGGATAAGTAAGTGGGTGGACTGTTGGAATGAAAAAGATAGGCCAATACTTTCTGGATAATAACATTTGTGACGAATCTTCACTTGAGAGTGCTCTGAAGGAGCAAGCCGCTCTCAAGGAGAAGGGTGTTTTCAAGCCGATCGGTTCATTGCTGGCTGAAGCAGGAAATGTTTCGCTGCAGGACCTGGAAAATATACTGACAAGGATGAATACCGACATCCTTTCGTCCGCTTCTCTTTTGAAAGACATTTCAAATGAATCCATCAAGAAAACAGTCTCCTTTGCGGAACATAAGGTTTTCCCTGAAAAGACGCTAGTTTTCAGGGAAGGGGATGAGCCGGACAGTTTTTTTCTGATTACATCAGGTGAGATAAAGATAACGATTACCGGTCCGGATAAGAGCGAAAACGTCCTGGCTGTTCTGCATGCCGGTGAGGCTTTGGGTGAAATTCCCCTGCTGACAGGGGAGAAGCACACAACAACTGCAACAACCGTTGGCTCAACAAGCCTGCTTGTGCTTTCAAAAGAGTTTTTTCAGGAACTCTGCAGCCTGAATCCTGAAGTTTCCATGGCGTTTGTCAGGGGCTTTGCCGATCGGCTGATGCAGAAAGATGCGGAAATTTTAAAGGCAAGTGAGAAAGAGAAGGCCTATCAACAATTTGTCAGCGAGCAGGATACCCTTTCCCTGCCGGAACTCATCGGGCAGACCCGGACAATAAACAAGCTGAGAAAAAGCATCCTGACAGCTGCGGAAAATGACTTGGCGGTCCTTGTACAGGGTGAAGCCGGCACAGAGAAGCTTGTTGTGGCAGGCAATATCCATAAGGAGAGTGTACACGCCACAGCCCCGTTTCTCTCGATGGATGCCGAGAACGTCGTGCTTGAAGGTTATGGCGCCATCCTTGATGAGGATTCCGGGACCCTGCAGCTTGAAATGGCGCAGAGCAGCGTTCTGTTCGGGCACGAGGACGGGGCATTCGCCTTTTCAAAAAACAGGGGACTGGGACTCCTGCAGATTTGCCGTCAGGGCACTGTCGTTATAGAGAATATCGACAAATTGACAAAAGGCGTCCAGGAAAAGCTGCACAGCTATCTAGTTGAAGGTGATTTCACGACCGTCGGCGGTCAACGCTTAATTTCTTCTAAAGCCAGGATTATCGGTACTACCTCAGAGGATATTGAGAAACTGGCTGAGGAGGGCAAATTCGATAACAAGCTCCTGGAGCTGCTGCAGGCAAACAGCCTGAAGATCCCCCCCATCAGGAAGCGGAAGAGCGACCTGCGGCTCCTGGTGGATTTCATCATTATCATGGAGTGCTTTAAAACGCCTGACAGGAAACTCATCAAGGGCATCTCCCCTGAGGCCTATCAGCGGATCATGGAATATGACTGGCCGGGTAACATGGATGAACTGCAGATCGTTATCCGCAGGGCGATCAACCTGGCCAAAAGCGATCACCTCATGCCGGAGGATATCTTTATCGGTATGGCGCCGCCGGAAGGAAAATACACCTTCAATCTCCTGCAGCTGGAGCAGGTCCGTAATTTATTTAGGCATCGTTTTTATCCGGTTGGAATCCAGGCATTAACCGGAGCCTTTTTCAGTGTCATTTTCCTGCTTGCATTTGTAGGCAATCAATCTCCGGATGCCAATGTCAGCCTGCTTTTGGTATGGGCCCTGTGGTGGCCGATGCTCGCCATAAGCTGGTTCTTCGGGGCCCGCATCTGGTGCTCGGTCTGCCCCATGGGGGCGGTCAACGATCTGTGCAACAGGTTCTGCAGTCTGAAGAAAAAGGTGCCGAAATTCATCCGCAACAACTCAATTTATCTAAGTGGGGCCGGACTGGCTTTGATTATCTATGTCGAGGCCTCCTCCAACATGGTTAACTCACCCATGGCCACGGGCTTTCTTTTGCTTTCCATCGCCACCTTCGCCATACTGTCCGGCGTTCTCTATGAACGTCGCGTCTGGTGCCGCTATCTCTGTCCGCTGGGCAGGCTGGCCGCGACATTTTCCGGCTGCTCGGTGATCGAATGGCGTTCCAATTCGAGTATCTGTAACTCGACCTGCAAAACAAACGCCTGCTATAAGGGGAACGGCGAGGTGGCAGGCTGCCCGCTTTATCAGGGACCGTTTTCCCTGTACACCAATCAGGACTGCATCCTCTGCGGCAACTGCGTCAAGATATGTGAGAACGGTTCGCCGGCCTTTAATGTGAGAATACCGGGCCATGAACTCTGGGCCGCAATAAAACCTGAAAAGGTTACCGCCATCTTTGTGCCGGTCATTATGGGTACCCAGATCTTCAGGGGCGTTGAGCATTCCGCCATGGCGCACGCCCTTGAATCGGTCATCCATTCAAGATGGGCGGCCTTTGCATTCCTGCTCCTGGCAGCCACCGCGGTTTCCTTTGTTTTTGCAAGGCTGGCCGGCGATGTTTCGTTCGGGCAGCTCAAGAACGAAAAGATCAACAAGGGCGAGCTTTTCATAAACTGCATCATCCCGCTCTCGTTCACCTTTGAGATAGGCTACCAGTTGAAACCCCTGCTTGAAAGACTTGGGCATTTCCTGCCGGTGTTCGGCCGGCAGTTCGGGTTTGACCTGGAGTTTCTTGATTTTGCCTCCGGCCCGGGCGCAGCCAAACCGTGGCAGGTTCTTCTTATTCTGTTGGGGATCGTTGTTGCCATGGGCTTCTTGAAAGTACTTATAAAAAATCACCAGGAAGCCCCTGAGAACGGCTCTCAATATAAAAGGCTGAGATACCTGCCGATCTTCTTCCTGGGTATTGTCTATATATGGATGTTTGTGATGGGGTGATTTTGTAACACCTGCAGGTTGATTAGATGTAAAATTGAAACATGGGTAAATGGAGCTGAGGAATGCAGGTTGAACCGGCAAAAATACAAGCCGAAGGTTCGTCCAAAATTTTGCGCCCTTCCGCCTCTAAGATTGTCCGACGCAAGAGACTGTTCAGGCGGTTTGACGCTGCCAGGGATTGTCCATTGATTTGGGTTTCAGGGCCGGCCGGATCAGGCAAAACAACTCTGGTCAGCAGCTATATCGAGAACCATGATTTAGACCATCTCTGGTATAAAATTGATTCAACTGATATAGATTTTACATCTTTTTATTTTAACATGCTTCTAGCCTGTAAAAAAAACGGGCTGAAGCATGATAATCTGCCGGAATTTACCTCTGAATATCGTCTCAACATTCCGGAATTCAGTTACAATTTCTTTAATGCATTATTCAACAGTTTTGTCCAAAGGTCAGTCATAGTCTTAGATAACTATCACGAACTGCCGGAGGAGTTGATATTTCATGATCTCCTTCTGGATGCGATAAACCTGCTGCCTGAAAATCTGCAGGTAATCATAATCAGCAGAAAAGAACCTTCATCAAAATTCAGCCGCCTTAAAGCAAACCGCAAAATACATTTATTGGGTTGGAGCGATCTCCGTTTTACCCCGGAAGAACTTATCAGGGTTGTTAACCGCTGGGGTTTTGAAGATCTGCCGAAAAAGATACAGAACCATATTTATAAAAGGATGGACGGCTGGATTGTCGGTCTGCTGTTCATGCTTGACAATACAAAAAAACTCAATACAAATCTGCAGCATATAGACAAAGGGACATTTGAAGAGATCTTTCAATATTTTGCCGAGGAAACTTATGAATATCAGGACGATAAAATTAAAAAACTGCTTTTGCATACCTCTCTTCTGCCTATAATTACTCCTGGTTTGACACGCTCCCTCACAGGAGATATCCGGGCCGATAAAACCCTTTCCTGCTTAAATCGTAATAATCTATTCATAGAGAAGTCCGCTCAATCTGAGGAAACGTACCAGTATCATCCACTGTTCCAGAAATACCTCCAGCATAAAATGCTTGATAGTTTCACACCGCAGCAGGTTGCCGAACTGAAGAGGAAAACAGCTGATCTGCTGCTGGAAGAAAAACAGGCTGAAAAGGCGGCCGAGCTGCTTCTTGCAGCACAGGATTTTGACAAGTTCATTGAAATTGTTGTTGACCAGGCTCAGATTCTAATATCCCAGGGAAGGCAATCAATTCTTGAAGACTGGCTGGCTTGTATCTCTGCAGATAAATTCAAGGATAATCCCTGGTTGTCTTACTGGTTTGGCGTTTGTAAGCATCAGACCGATCTGATATCGGCAAAAGAACATTTCAGAAAGGCATTTGAGATTTCCTGCACCCGGAAAGATATTCCATGTGCCTTTTCTGCCCTGACTGGTCTGGTTGACGCAATAATTAACCAATATCATGATTTTACGGAACTTGATCCCCTGATCGACTGGTTTACAATACAATACAAAAAGGAATCGGAAAAACTTTCCTGTGAATTACAAGTAAAGGTAACAGCCTGTATGGCTGAAGCTTTAATAATTAGAAATCCTGCAAGCCGAAACCTGAAAAAATGGGTCGAGTATTCTTCTAAAGAGGTGCTGGGTTTGCAGGATATCGAGCTTTCCGTGCAGGTCAATCTTGTGGCGGCAAATTATTATTTCTGGACAGGTGACATAAGCAACAGCATGGCAGTGCTGGAAAAAATACGACAACTCGCCGGATCCCCCAAGGTGTCTCTGTTAAACCTTCTAAAAAGTAAATATCTTGAAGCTACATTGTATGACTGGTTCATGGGAGACGCCGGGAAATGTTTGAAGATAGCTGAGGGTGCCCTGGATATTGCCCGCTCAACCGGTATCCATGTAATGGATCAGAACTTCTATTTTACCGGTGCCTTTGGGGCCTTGATTGCCAGAAGGTTTAACAGGATGGCAGAGTATCTCCAGAAGACTGAAACCATGCTTGATAAAGGTCGACAGCACAGCTTTTTCTGTTTTCATTATCTTTCTGCCTGGCTCTGTATAACAAAGGGCATTTTCCCAGCCGGCATGAAGCATGCCGAAGCGGCGGTGAAAATTGCTACAAAAACCGGCCATGTTTTTCACAGGGCACTGGGTAATTTTGTTCTGGGGCTGGTTCTTTTTGAAAAGGGAGATTTTCGTAAGGCCCTGACAAAACTTGGCAAGTTTGAGAAGGATGTCAAGCAGACAAAGAGTAGTCTGATGCATTATATCTATAATTGCAGCAAGGCAATGCTTTCATTTGCTATCGGTAGAGAGGAGGTGGGAACAAAATATTTAAAAAGGGCTTTGCATTTAGGTCGCAAAAAACAGTATCAGGCACTTTCGTGCTGGTGGAACAAGAATGCTATGAGCAGCCTCAGCTTGAAGGCTTTTGAAAATAATATTGAAGTAGGATATGTAAAAGATCTTATAGGTTTTCAGGGGATAAGCCCGCAAGAATCTCCCATTGGTATTGAACAATGGCCCTGGCCCATAAAGATTTATACTTTGGGGCGCTTTGAGATAGTTAAGGACTCAAAACCGGTCCGGTTTACGGGCAAGGCCCAGCAGAAACCCATGGCAATGCTGAAGGCCCTGATAGCATTGGGGGGGAGGGGAGTTTCCGAAGAGTATCTCTCAGATGCATTGTGGCCGGATGCAGACGGCGATATGCAGCACCAGTCGCTCGCCACAACCCTGCACCGTTTGCGGAAAGTCCTGGGGGGCAAGGACCTGATCGATTTTCAGGGCGGTCATCTGAGTATAAATTCCCGTTATGTCTGGGTAGACATCTGGGCCTTTGAGCGTTTGCTGAGCCAGGCTGAGACTGAGCTGAAGAATAACGAAAAAAACAGTGTGGAGCTTGCAGCCAAATCTGCTGAAAAGGCGATCAACCTCTACAAGGGGGGATTCCTGCCGCAGAATACCATGGATCACTGGTGCATTCATATGCGGGAACGTCTCAAAAGCAGATTTCTGCGCGGCGTAACCCTGCTCGGCCGCAGTTTTGAAAAACTGGATGAACGGCAGAAAGCGGTTGACTGTTATCTTTTCGCTCTTGAGATCGATCCAATGATAGAGGAATTCTATCAGCGCCTCATGATCTGCTACCATCGTATGGACCGGTTGGCGGATGCTGTTCTAATCTATAAAAGGTGCCAGAAAAACCTGTTCAGTCTGCTCCATGTAAATCCTTCAAGTCATACAAAGTCAATATATAAGAACCTTCTGGCCAAGTCGGTTGATCACCAATTGGGCATTGATTAAAAAAATGGCTCATTCGTGAAAAATTAATTTAGCCACAGACGGACACGGAAACAAATAAAGCAATTATAAATTTTGAATTTTGAGTTTTAAATTAAGAACTGAAAATTAAAAATTAAAAATTAATTTGTGCGTCTGTGGTTAATAAAAAAATAGGTATAAGATCTTGAAAAGACTGGATCGGAGTCTCCCGCACACCGCGGACCTCAAACCGCACGCCGCAGACCTCGCACCCCATCTTTTTCATTAATCATTCTGACATTTCAGCTTAAATACGACCGAATAAAAAAAAATAAAAAAATAAAATGTGTAACTTATTTGTAATCCGGCATGGTTTAAACTCGTCTTCATCTTAATAAAAACATCAGGGATTTAATA
>JAFDCR010000058.1 GCA_019312685.1 Deltaproteobacteria bacterium
ATTTTCATATGCAGGACGGCACAAAACTGGAGATCGACAATCCGTCATATTTCCCTGATCCATCCCAAATAGCCAGAACGGAAGAACCGTACATCAAGACGGTAATCCTGTTTCCTGAAAGATACATGGGTGCGGTCATGAATCTGTGTATGGAGCGCAGAGGGGTGAACAACCATTACCATTACCCTGCTCCCGGCAGAATTGAATTCAACTGTGAAATGCCGCTGGCGGAAGTAATTTACGATTTTTACGATAAGCTTAAATCCATTACCCAGGGATACGGCTCTTTTGATTACGACCTGGGTGACTACCGGGAAAGTGATCTGGTAAAGCTGGATATTCTTGTCAACGGCGAAAAGGTTGACGCCCTCTCCCAGCTGGTTCACCGTTCAAAGGCAAGAGAGAGGGGACTGCATGCCTGCGAAAGACTCAAAGAGGAAATTCCGCGCCATATGTTCAAAATAGCGATACAGGGTGCCATCGGCTCCACTATTGTGGCAAGAACAAATATCTCTGCCCTGAGGAAGGATGTAACTGCCAAATGTTATGGCGGCGATATTACCAGAAAGCGTAAACTTCTGGAAAAACAGAAGGCCGGCAAAAAGCGAATGAAAACTGTCGGTAACGTCGACATTCCCCAGCAGGCATTTCTGGCGGTACTGAAATCTGAACAGAGTTAATTTATCCTCAGGCTGATTCCCTCTGGCAAGATGCACGATATTATTGAAGTAGAGGTTTTTAACAAGCTTTTCAGCTCCATTGCGGAAGAGATGGGCATCATCCTGGCGCATTCCTCTTTTTCCGCCAATATCAAAGAGAGAAGGGATTTCTCCTGTGCTCTCTTTGACGGCAAGGGAGACCTTGTGGCCCAGGCTGCACATATTCCAGTACATCTCGGCGCAATGCCCATGACTCTCTCAGCCGTTCTTTCCGAGATGGACCTGCAGCCGGGAGATGTTGTTATCGTAAATGACCCGTATCAGGGAGGAAGTCACCTCCCTGATATCACTTTAATCGAACCGGTATATCCGGTTCGCCCCGGTCTCGCTGCAATACGCCCTCTGTTTTACGTTGTCAACAGAGCCCATCACGCTGACGTCGGAGGAAAACATCCCGGTTCCATGGGACTGGTAAATCATCTTGCCGATGAAGGATATGTGATCCCCCCCACCCTTCTTTTTAAAGGAGGAGTATATAATGACGCATTTATCCGGGACTTCCTTAATAATGTTCGAAGTCCTGAGGAACGTCTGGGTGACCTGAGAGCCCAGATTGCCTCACTTGCCCGCGGCAGACTGAGAATCAATGACATATTAAACCGCTATCCAATGGCGCATATATCTTCTATCCTGGACCAGTTAAAAGATTACTCTGAACGGCTTATGGTAAATGTCATTAACCGACTGTCCAATGGCCGCTATACTTTTACAGACTTTCTCGATGATGACGGGGCTGGCTCCCCTCCGATACCGATCACCGTTGATCTGGATATCAAAGATTCACATATTGTAGCGGATTTCAGCCGCAGCGCCGCTCAGGTTGACACCCCGCTCAATACTGTCAGCGCGGTTGTCATGTCTGCGACAGTTTACGTGTTCCAGTGTCTCCTGGGTGAAGGACACCCGATTAATCAGGGTTCATATCGTCCTTTGCAGATCAGAACAAGGCCAGGATCAATTGTTGATGCACAAAGCCCTGCCCCTGTAGCTGCCGGAAACGTGGAAACCTCCCAGAGAATCGTTGATGTATTACTAGGGGCTCTGGCTCAGGCTGTACCGGAGCTTATCCCAGCTGCAAGCTGCGGCAGCATGAATAATATTGCGGTGGGAAATAATGCGGAATTTTCAGACAAGGAATTTTCCTACTATGAAACCATCGGCGGCGGTATGGGCGGACGCCCCACAATGGATGGTTTGAGCGGTATACAAACCCATATGACCAATACCATGAATACCCCTGTTGAAGCTCTTGAGCATGCCTATCCAATTCGGGTGGAAAAGTATGGTTTCCGGAACGGTTCCGGCGGTTCCGGGTTATATAAAGGCGGCGAGGGTATAGCCAGGTCGTATCGTTTCCTTGAAAAGGCCTTTGTCTCCCTGTTGTCAGAACGGCGGAAACTGTCACCTTATGGCCTGGCCGGCGGTCGGCAAGGGTTAACTGGAGAAAACATTCTTATTCAAAATAAAATAAAAAGAAAACTCGGTGGCAAGCTGGTTTTTGAAGTCCGGGCAGATGATCTGTTGCTCATCAGGACGCCGGGTGGAGGTGGATGGGGTGCGGATCAACCGTAGAAGTGGCCCGCAGCAAGCATTAAGTTAAGTTTTGTTCAGATCATTTCCTGTGCAAGAGTACATGTACTTTTTTGTTCCAGGATAATCTGCATTTCCTGTTTGGAGAGAACAGAGTTATCAGCTTTAAGCAGGTAGACGATACAATCCTTGCAAATATTGAAGGCCCTTCTGTAGTCATCTATTTCAGCGGCAATATCCCAACAGTTTTCGTCTGGACGTTGCCTTGCCGGACAATTTTCCGACCCTTCGCATTTCATGATCTCCCAGCAGGGCCATTCGCTTTTTGGTACCATTCACAATCCCCTTTGTAAAAGTAATAACCAGTTCCACGCTGTATATTATTTAACTTGCAAAAAAACTGTCGGCGAATTTTTTTTATTAAACATTAAACAAGAAAACTGTCAAGTGATTGTATAAGGCTGTCCCGTCCCATACCTGTTTTTGCTGAAAACATCACCCTTTCTTTAGCTGGCAAGCCGAAACCTGCATCAAGAATCGCAGCATTCTTGCTGCGTTGATTGGCAGAGAGTTTATCGGCTTTCGTATAGACCAGCAAAAACGGCACGTTTTGGCTGCGGAGCCAGTCCACCAACTGCAGATCACTGGCCTTCATGGCATGCCGCAGATCAACTATAACTATCACACATTTCAGGTTCTCTCTTTTTGCTAAATATCCGGAAATCAGAACCTGCCAGGCAGCCTGCATTTTCTTCGAGACTTTGGCATAGCCGTATCCCGGCAGGTCCACAAGATAGATGCTCCCGGCAAGCAGAAAGAAGTTGATACTTTGTGTCTTTCCGGGTCTGGCGCTTGTCTTAACAAAATTCTTACGTTTAATTAGTTTGTTTATCAGACTTGACTTGCCGACATTGGAACGTCCGGCAAACGCTATCTCCGGCAGGTCGGGTGGAGGCAGCTGTTTGAGATCAAACACGCTGGTCAGGAACCTGACATCTGCGAAGTTCTGGTCGGCAAATGTTGACACTGGAATTAGATACCGTGGAATTTTCAGATAATGAACCGGAAATACTGGATACTTATTATATGACCTTATTCAGGCCATATTCTACAATACCCTCAGCGCCGTTCTTAATGAGCTTGGGTATCAACTCGCGAACCTGATGTTCCGAAATAACCGTCTCAACTGAATACCAGTCAGTATTATAGAGATTGGCGATTGTCGGAGCATTCAGGCTGGGCAGGATAGAAATGACTGCATCCAGTTTCGCGGCAGGGACATTCATTTTCAAACCGACAATCTTGTCAGCCCTGAGCGCACCTTGAAGAAGCAGAACTATATTTTCAATCTTTTCCCTTTTCCAGGGATCGTTCCAGGCATTCTTATTGGCAATGAACTGGGTATTGGAAGTCATCATTTCATATATTATACGCAGCCCGTGGGCCCGAATAGTACTTTCTGTCTCGGTAACCTCGACAACTGCATCGGCCAGGCCGGAAACGACCTTGGCCTCAGTTGCCCCCCATGAAAACTCGATTTCGACATTGATGTTCTTCTCTGCAAAAAAATTCCTGGTAAAGTTTACAAGTTCAGTTGCTATTTTTTTTCCTTCAAGATCTTCCAGCTTGACAATATCAGAGTCACCCGGCACTGCAACAACCCAGCGCGTCGGTCTTCTGCTTACCTTGGAGTAGATAAGATCATCCACCACAATAACATCCGACTGATTCTCCAGGATCCAGTCCTTTCCGGTAATTCCGGCATCAATTATACCCTGCTCCACATAACGCGACATCTCCTGAGCCCTGCATATTGAACAGGTCAACTCATCATCATCTATTTCCGGGAAATAACTCCGCCTGGCGAGTTTAATCCTCCATCCTGATTTCTCAAACAGTTCTATGGTTGCTTTTTCAAGACTCCCCTTGGGAATCCCTAATTTCAATATACTCATTTCTTATATACCTCCCCGGGATCAAAGACCGGTTCACCTAATGTTTCCAATTTATTTTCAGTAACTTTCCTGAAAAAACAGCTCCTGTGACCTGTATGGCAAGCAGCACCCCCCAACTGTTCCACCTGGTAGACAACTGTATCCTCATCACAGTCAACAAGAATATTTTTTATAATCTGAACATGACCGGATGTCTCACCTTTGAGCCACAGCTTGTTACGCGAACGGCTCCAAAAATGTGCTTTACCTGTTTCAAGGGTTTTGTCCCAGGCCAGCTCATTTATATAAGCCAGCATCAGGACTTCTTTTGTTTCATGATCCTGAACTATTGCGGGCAGCAGGCCGTTGCCCTTGTCAAACTGTAACCTTAACATATCATCCCCGTCATTTGAGACACTATCAGTATAGCTAACCCTGTTCTCTCCACCCATAAAATGAATTATACATGCAGTCCTGAATTTACAGTATTCCTTGGGATGCCGGCAAAATGCATTTTCGCCATCCATTGTCTCCTTATACTTTTCACAAAAAAGATCCATTATTTTTACACTATCTTATTAATTATATGCAAATACAGAACTTACATAACATAATTCCGTCACACGGAGGGCGACACGGTAGCATATTTCCATTGAAAACTCCAGTCTGCATTATTACCGAACTAAAAGTTTGGGAATTTACCTCTTGACACAAACATGGATTAATAATTTGACTATAAAGTCAGTTTTGGTTAATAATTTTATTTTTTTGTTTTGTTAAACATATCATAAAAGAAACAGGATATTAATATGAGGAAAGTACAGCAGGGCGACCTTGTGACCATAGAATATCAGGGCATGCTCGAAAATGGTGAGATAGTTGAAAGTTCAGCAGAAAAAGGTCCCTTTGAACTTGAGGTCGGCAAAGGGGTGATGCCCCCTGCGTTTGAGAATGCAATTCTTGAAATGCAGGAAGGTGAAGAAAAAACAGTAGTTCTGCAGCCTGAAGAAGCGTATGGGAACAAGGACAAAAACTTACTTCATACAATAAGCAGAAATGTTTTAGGAACAGACATAAATCCTAAACCAGGCATGGTCCTTGGAATGACCGTTGACAAAGAGGGGCAGAAACACAAGGTGCCCGCTCTTGTCACTGCAATAGAAGGTGATGAGGTTACAATCGACTTCAATC
>JAFDCR010000059.1 GCA_019312685.1 Deltaproteobacteria bacterium
TGGAGGCGTAAGTCTGTCTCCCTGGTATTCAAAAAATATTTCCTTTGGGCTTGGAGACACTCCTGAAAATATAGATACAAACAGAGAACAGATAAAAAAAACTCTCGGCTGCAACTATCTTGTCTCAGCCAGGCAGGTTCACGGCTCCAGAATTTATATTGCAGAAGAGGCACCTCCTGCTGACCTTGAGGTTGATGGATATGACAGCCTTATCACCAACATACCGGGTCTGGGACTGATGGTTCAGCAGGCCGACTGCCAGGCGGTTCTTCTCTTTGACCCTGAACAAAAGGTGGTTGCTATTGTTCATGTGGGCTGGCGGGGGAGTGCTGCGGATATCATTGCTGAAACCGTTTTTGCCATGAGCCGGAAATTTTCAACCGAACCAACTGATATCATTGCGGCCATCAGTCCATCCCTTGGACCGTGCTGCGCTGAATTTATCAATTTCCGTTCCGAATTACCTGCAGCATTGCACGGTTACCAGGTGCGGGCCAATTATTTTGACTTCTGGGCAATAAGCCGGGACCAGCTCGGTGCAGCCGGGGTCAGGCCCGAAAACATCCATGTTGCCGAGATCTGCACCCGCTGCAATAAGGATTATTTCTCTTATCGCAGGGAGAAGGAGACAGGGAGGTTTGCTACGGTGATTGGGATAAAAGAATAGGTTTCAAGGAAAATTATACTTTTATATGCCTCTTAACTCTTTACAGGTAATAACAATACCTGTAACAGAAGGTGAAAGGAGTATTTGATGAGCCTTTAACGGATTTAGTAAAAATTCAAGGAATTGCGGAGCGTCCTATTACGAACTGTTTGAGGGTGAAACCCGAGTTTTCCTAATAGAGTGAAGCAATCCGTAGAATTTAAGAAATCCGTTAACCAGCGAAGAAAAATACCTCCTTTCACCTGCGAATTTTATAAAAGCACATACTTTTATTATAATTCAAAAGCATTTTATTCAACACGGATTCTAAATAATCTGGAGCTGCATGTGCCAAAAAGCCCCCGTTATATTGCCATAGACATTCTCTGCCGTTGGGAAGAAAGTCGCCTTCCCATAGACCAGCTTATGGAGCGATATATCGTTGATTCCGGTCTCGCTGACATCCGCGATCGACAGCTAATAAAATCAATGGTTTACGGAGTTCTCCGCTGGCGTGGATATCTGGACTGGGTAATCGGCATACTTTCCAAACACCCTCTGGGAAAAATGAAAAACCTGACCATACAGGCGCTCAGAGTGGGCATTTTTCAGCTTGTTTTTCTGGACCGCGTTCCTCCTTCGGCAGCTGTAAATGAAACCGTCCAGGCCTTTAAAGACATGAAACAACCCAAATGGTTGAGCGGATTTGTCAACGGTGTTCTACGCAGCGTTGAACGGCAGCGCCCAAATATTCAAACTCCTTTTTTTAACAGTCAAGCACTCCCGGAAACTGCCCTGCTGAGCCATCCGGAGTGGCTTGTCAAGCGCTGGAAATCCCGCTTCGGCGATGCAGAAACAGCTGCTATCTGTAAGAAAAACAACAGGGAACCTGATCTCTGCCTCCGGGTTAACACAGCTCTTACAGATAGAGACATCCTGCTGAACAAGTTAAAAGCTGCGGGCCTGGCTGCAGAACCGGGCCTGTACAGCCCCACAGCCGTAAAACTTAAGGATTATCGCGGATCTGTTGCAAATATTCCCGGATTTGAGCAGGGATTATTTCAAGTACAGGATGAGGCTGCCCAACTGGTCTCCATGCTGCTTGGTCCGCTGCAAAAAGAAAGTTTTTATCTTGACGGCTGTGCCGGCCTGGGAGGAAAAACCTCCCACCTGGCCCAGATGCTGCCTCCAGAAAGCAGGCTGATCGCTGTTGAGCCCAATGCTGGGCGGGTAAAAAAACTCAAGGAAAACCTTGGCCGCTTGCGGCTCGATTCTGCAGTGACTATTGTTGAGGATACGGTTGACTCTCTTCTGCCTGACATGCAGGAAAAGTTTTCAGGCATACTGATTGATGCACCCTGCTCGGGCCTGGGAGTAATCAGGCACCATCCGGATATTCGCTGGAACAGGACCCCGGACAACCTGCGCCGCTACCAGGAAATCCAGTCCGGCATTCTGGCAAGTGCTGCCCGGCTCCTTGTTCCTGGAGGAACACTGGTATATGCGACCTGCTCCACTGAACCGGAGGAAAACGACGAGGTTATCCAGAAATTCCTGGCAGAAAATCCGGGGTTTTTATTGGCAAACGCAAGCGACAGTCTGCCGGAAAAATGCCTACACTGGGTTGACAGAAACGGATATTTCCGGACCATACCAGGCCGGGAAGGCCTTGACGGATTTTTCGGAGCAAGACTTATTAAAATGTAAAGTTGAGAATGTAAAATGTAGAATGTTTAAAAACATTAGGCTCATTCCTAAAAAAATGAATTTTTTTATTAACCACAGACGGACACAGACAACTGCAGACATAAATAAAGCCGACTTGGCTTTATTTATTGCGCCATCGCTGCGCGATAAATAAAAACAACCCATACAAGGGTGACAACTTAATAGTTGTGCTGGTCGCACAACTATTAGTTTTAGTCTGTGACAGTCCGTGTGCGTCTGTGGTTATATTAAAAGCTGCATAACATTTTGGCATTTCAACGTAAATACGAATGAACGAAAAAAAATTTTAAAGTTATTTTACATTTTTCATTTTCAATTCTCAATTTAGACTCATGGAACCAAAATTTATCCGCATCCGCGGTGCCAGGATGCATAACCTGAAAAACATCAAGGCTGACCTGCCGCGGAACAGGCTTGTCCTGCTTACCGGCTTAAGCGGCTCAGGCAAATCCA
>JAFDCR010000060.1 GCA_019312685.1 Deltaproteobacteria bacterium
ACAGGCAAGGCTGACTTTTATGTATGAATAATTTCACCTTGCTATCAGTTAACATTCCTCAACTGCAAGAATTGCTGAAACCGGAGTGTGCAGCTAACTAGATGGAATGATTGATGTGTAAAGCTCCCCAAAGCCACAAACGGGAGTTCAACTGCGTACTAACCTAAAAACAATTACCCAGTAGTTTAATATTTCAGGTATGGTATTCATTTTACTTTCTATATCAACCTGATACCTCAGGAATTGCATTAACCAGTTGAAAACTCCCTTTTCTTTCTCTAAGTCCCTTGAGTTTCTTTTAAAGGGGCCGGGAAAAAATATTATTCCGGGCCTATATATTAAACATCCCGTTACAGAAAATATAAAACCGAGATGTATTGTATTCTTAATAAATCCCCCGCCCTGCCGTGTCAACAGAAAGATAGAACCTAACTTAC
This sequence comes from Deltaproteobacteria bacterium, assembly GCA_019312685.1. Classification (GTDB taxonomy): domain Bacteria; phylum Desulfobacterota; class Desulfobulbia; order Desulfobulbales; family BM004; genus BM004. The sequence continues at coordinate 438 of JAFDCR010000060.1, forward strand.
GCTAGGTGGGCATTACTCATAACCCTTTCTAGTAATTTCGCCTCATGGGAATTTGCTATCCAGAATCAGCGGAGGCGCCCTATCTTTGAGAGTTGGCTCAAACTTTACCTGTTAAACACCAACAGCGCAGGGGAAATTTTACCAACTTATTTTACCGTAATTTTTATCTCTGATTTATTATACCATATTTTTACAAATAGTTTTATTCATTCTCAACAAGTTCCGATCTGTCTGCAAGGTTCTCCTCAGGCTTGCTGAACTCGGTCTGCATCTCACTGTCAGGGGGCAATGAGCTTTCGATAACAGATGTCAACCTGTCAACGAGTTCACTCATCTGCTGTTTATATTCTTCAAAATCCCTCTTCAGGCGGACATATTTGCCGGCCATGTTCAGACTGGTCAATACTGCCACCTTATTTGCCGGCAGCAGACTCTTTGAGGATTTTGAATGATTCTCAATCTGCATTTTAACCAAATGCAGGATTTCTTCAATATCTTCCTCGGGAGCATCGGTGTACAATGGATATTCCTGGCCGAGAACCTCAAATTTGACCAATCGTTCCATCCCAAAACACCCTTAACTGAATTTCACAAATTTCTATTTCCCTGTAAACATCAAATTGCTGCAGCAGCATCCTACAAAGACTGTTCTGAAGTTACATTAAACAATGTCGAAGACTCTTTTGGCAGATCACTGGTCTGGTCTTCTCCGGGATCTCCACCCTGGTCGGCACTCTCATGGTCCAATATTTTTTCCCATTCACCAATTCTGTCTATCAATCCGGTGACCTGGCTATGCATAATGCTCCTGTCTTCCCGGAGGCTGTTCACCGTTTCCTGTAATTCAGCTATCTCCTGCTGTTTTTCCTGCAGTTGAACCAGCAGGTCACTTTTTTCTTTCTTCAGCTGGTTATGGTTGCTTATCAGTTTATCAACAAATTGCTCCAACCGAGCCAGATCCTCATTGTGCTCCATGCCAGAAAAACTCTCCTCTTTTATTCACATTTTTTAATTCAACGGCGTAAAGTTAACCGGCTGACAATTTAACTGATTATCCAATGCAAAGGACAATCTTTAATCTTCTGTCTATCTATGAAACATACCCCTGCAGGCATGACAAAGCAAGCTGTTTATGGTGACCTGCCCCGATTCCGCAGCACCCCATATCATGCAACAAATCAGATACGGACATAGTCCCAACTCAGGGGTCTGCCATCCTTATAAGGCATATAGCCGTGAAACATTCTGGGATCATTATCAAACACCAAAGGCAGAAAAAAACGATCACCCTCCCACATCGGCAGCTTATCCAGGCTGTCTACCGACACCCAGCTTAATGATCCCTCTTCATTGGAGGTAAACGGCGTACCGCTGAACCGGTCAATCCTGAAAATAAATCCCAGCCAGTTTTCTCCCCCCGGTCCGAATCCGGTCCAGTTTATCGTCCCCCTTAATAGAGCTTCCTCACAGTGTAAGCCGGCCTCTTCATGGATTTCCCGGCGCAGACAACTCACCACATCCTCATTGGGAAGCATTTTCCCCCCAAGGCCGTTATATTTACCCAGATGATCATCATCCCGGCGCAAATTACGATGGACCAGGAGTGTCTTTTTGCGGTCAGGAGAAATGATATAGCCGAGAGTTCCTACTATGGGACAATACATTGTTGCTCAAATTTTTTACTTGTTATGATTTATTCTAACACTCACCCCTTACTACTCACATCCCTTCCTCTGTGCTTCTGTGCCTCAGTCCTCAGTCCTCAAGTCCTCAGACCTCAGTCCTCTTTTTCTCACTCCTCACTCCTCACTCCTTACTCCTTACTCCTTACTCCAAACAGTTGAATCTACATAAAAAAAGTACGTTTCTATCAACTCATGCGCAGGGAAGATTCAGCCGCTTTCAGCTCCTTTCCCGCCTCCCCGGAAACCGGTTGATTCCACCCGGCATTATCGACAGAAGCAACGATCATTTTTCGCAGGGTATGAATTATATCAAGATCAGCAGCAAGATTTATCCCTTCATTATCAACTGTAAGAAGAGAGAGAACAAACCTGTCCTTGGATTTCTTCTGTATTTTAAGGGTTGCCGCAAGAAAAGGCGCCTCACCGATCAAGGTGCAGTCTTCCGAAAAAGCACCATAAGGAGTGGAGAAATCCGCCTTTGCCAAGGCTGCCTCCTGTTGGAACTTCTTCATGGCTTCCAGGGCATCCGGCGACACCTGCATATCAGCCGCCAGACAGTCAGAAATAAGCTTATCAATGGCTTGGATGAAAATACTAACGAACCTACGGGTAAGCCAGAATCTGTACTCCACACATTCCCCCTGGCTTTCCATTCCGCAAATCCGCAGAAGAAGCCGGTCCTCAGTATTGCTATATTCGATATTAATCTGCAATCTGTCCAGCATACTGTTCCCTGTTCAATAGCAAAATGATAGCCTGGTCATCATATGATGACCTTAGTTGCAGAAGTTAAAAATTGTCAAGTTCAATCCCGGTCCTGTTTCCTAGAAAATAACCGCCCCTGGAATATTAACTGATGCATTACGAGAAATTTTCCAAAAGCATATAAATGAGACCGGGATGAAGCAGTAAACAAAATTTACACGCAAACAGGGTTTACTTAAAAATATGCATATTTCGTTTACACTGCTCCGGTACTTCGTGCCTGAAAACCCTGCCCCGGATTTGCCGCTGCAACTCCCAATCCAACCCAAACAACGGAACACCAAAGGAAAATTTCCTGCAAAATCAGAGAATTACAAATCAATATCTCTGATCTGTCAGCCCTTTAATACCCTGACATAAAAAAAATCAACGCGGATCTGTTTCTGGCATTCCCCTTGCTATTAAGATAGTGAAGAATCCATTTTGTTGAGGATGGAGAAGAACAAAAACATATTCAATGCGGAAAAAAACCAGGCGGCCTTTGAACAATTAATCAATTAAAAAAGGAGTTAGATAATATGCATCCCAATAACATTTCCCCATTTGAGGAAAAGTTGAACAAGGCTATTGAGAGAATCATGATTACCTCAGGAATTATAGGATACAGCTGGTTTCTGATCGTTGTCCTGGTCGGCATGTATGCAAAATTATGAACCCCGCTTTTTAACCCCCCTCCCCCCACGCACCACCTCTCCTCAAAAGCCCGTTTTTGCCCCCCCCGGAAACGGGCTTTCTCTTTTATTTGGTTTTACTGAATTTGAGGTTTCCAGTTTTAGTTCAGCAGCAATCTTCAAGAATACCCAAAAAACTGAAAATCAATAAGAGTCACATTAATTTAGGTTCATTCGTGAAAAAATTGCATATGGCAATTAGAGAAGAAAACTCAGTACATAGTCGAGTCATATTTACCAGGATTTTTTTTTATTATCCACAGACGCACACAGATAAACACGGACTTGCACAGACAAAAAATAATGGTTGTACGAC
>JAFDCR010000061.1 GCA_019312685.1 Deltaproteobacteria bacterium
CATTTTGTCTATGGGCTTTTCACCGATAAATCCATAGACAGAACTGTCCGTGTAGAAAATCCTTTCAAGAAAGTCCAACTCCTTTTTGGTAAATTTGCCAACCTCAGAATAATGGCGGGCAATGGCGAGGCCATCGTCAAAGCCCAAGAGGTAAAAATTGCCATGTCCTACCATGATCTCAAGCCTCTTGAGACGTGACACACATGAACAAAGTACCGGAAGAAGCTCTTTTTCAACATAGATATCATCAGGAGACGCCTGGTCAAAATTTCTCATCTTGTAAAGATAGTCTTTGATATGGTTGTCAAATGAAGATTGGGCGAGTCTTTGAGGGCGCGGCAATAGCTGATTGGCAGAAACGTGCGAAAAAGGGGCAACTCCGCTGAATATTACCCCAGCAATTACTGCTTTTATAAAATCTCTTCTTTTCATTTTCTTTAGATATTCACTTTCTTTTCAGATAACAAGTAATTGCTTTTCCGCCTAAGCTTAAAACCTATAACCATCTCAAACTATCCAGAATCCTGACCTTGTAAAAAAACTAATAATGTTTCTGCTGAAAGGCTGTCAATCAAAAAATTCGATTTCCCAAATTAGCTTTCACATTATGTTCCTTGCTGGATAGCCTTGTTGGGGTTGCATTTTTCAAAAATCTTTTTAAAAACCTGCCACCAATAAAAAAATACCTTTGGAAGCTTTATGAAATACCGGTAGAAAAACCTCTCTCATTTGCTTATGCTCCATGTAGAGGTTAGTTTATAAGTAAATTTATTAATCTTTAATTATACGTTCTAAGCAGAAAAATGTCAAAAAAATTAATGACGAAACAGTCTATTAGAAGGTATTGTTGCGTTCATAAATTCTATGAAGGTGGAGTCGAGAATGATTTTATAAGGCTAATATGTCCAATGAAAATCTATCTTGACAACTTTGACCAGATTGACACTTTGGTTACCCCAAAAGACCAGCTACATAATAGACATTACTGGTATGCTTATTTCTGTAGAGTTAGACAAAGAAAGGAATTGAGGCTTACCTGGCCTAGATAGCTTCACCGAAGAAAAATATAATAGGGCAGGATCAGGGGGAGGGCCTTCGATATACTCGTTAACACCCTTTATGTATATCGTTTCTTTCACATTTTGAATATCTAGGGACATTAAATGTATTTTTCTGAAACCATTAAAGGGAATTGACATCATTGCCTCTGACTTGACAGAAATACCATTACTAAAACTAACACCTATTTAACCATCAAATTCTAATCAATATTGCCAAATTGCATAAACGTTCTTTTATACAGAACTGCTGATTAGTAAGGAGTTTAGCAGTGGGAAATGTTCGACATCAGACTGCATGGGACACCAATGTGGTGTTAATTAAAAGGCACTCTGGAGTGGAAGGTAATGCAAAGAGGTAAAAATTACATCAGTTGGGGTTGAGACATTAACATGATCTTCTTTCAGAGGAGCAGTCGGCAGAAATTCTTGTAACTCACAAGGGTAAGGCCATGCTGCTGAATATTTAGCCTGTTATGTTGCTAGTTTCTATCCAACTGCTGGAATCATCTGTTTCTTTTCCAGGTAACTTGTCAAAGCCCTGACAATATTCCTGTCGAATTTACCATTGCCCACTCCTTCATAAAGAACTGCCAGGGCTTTATCAGCAGGCATTGCGTGCCGGTAAAGCCGGTCGGCTGTCAGGGCTTCGTAAACATCGGCCACAGTAATAATCTTTGCCATAAAGGGAATTTCATGGGTCTGCAGACCGCAGTCGTAACCCGAGCCGTCCAAATATTCGTGGTGGGATGAAGCGATAGCAGGTACGTTTCTGTACTTGCGGGCAAAATTCATTTTCTCAAGGATAGCCCGGGTGATGGTCACATGTTTTTTTATGTGTGAGTACTCTTCTTCATTTAGTTTACCAGTTTTTTTCAAGATATGGTCGTCTATCCCCAGTTTGCCATAGTCATGCAGGAGTCCAGCCGTCCTAATCACATCTACTTCAGAATCATTGAACCCAAGTTCGTTGGCAATTCCCACTGCGAATCGAGTGACATTAGTTGAGTGGCCGGCGGTGAACCTGTCCTTGGCATCGATGGAGGCTGCCATAACTTCCAGGAAACTCTGAAACTGTTTTTCCTGTTCATCGAACATCATGGCATTGGCGATAGCAATAGCTACAATGGAAGACAAACCTTTCAGGATGTCTATATCAGCATCATCGAAGACTCCTTTACGCTTGTTGATTACCTCTATGACACCTATGGTTTCACCATTGTAATCTGTGAGGGGAAGAGCAAGGATTGTTCTTGTTCTGTATCCGGTCTTATTATCGATACTTGAATCGAAACGTTTGTCATTGGCAGCATCTTTGATATTAAATACCTGTCCGGAAACGGCAACCAGGCCGGCTATGCCGAGATTGAGGTTCAGGGCAATATCGGGGCTTTTCAGACCATGGGCGTATAAAGAGTAAAGATGACCGGAATCCCGGTCAATTCTGAAAATCGATCCGTGTTCACTACTGGTTTGATTCATGAACTGTTGAACGAGCTTTTGGGCTTCCTTGGAGTCCAAGTCAGCAAGAGGACGGTCTGCGTTGCCCAGAGTATTGGCATGATCTTTAATCAAGGCCATATCCGTTTCACTGAAGCAGCCGGTATCCTTGTTAAGGAGTTCAATGGCCCCTAATACC
>JAFDCR010000062.1 GCA_019312685.1 Deltaproteobacteria bacterium
CAACTTTTGTCTCTGCAATCTCCTTATGATAGACCCCTGCAATCCCAATCCCCTGCTGGTGGACATTGAGCATGATCCTTGTCGCCTCGGCAGTGCTTTTATGAAATACCTTTTCAAGCAGCAGCACAACAAACTCCATTGAAGTGTAGTCATCGTTATGCAAAAGTACCTTATAGAGAGACGGCTCTTTGACCTGAGTCGTCTCATCGGTTAATACCCAGCCTTCAAACTCTTTTTCCCTTCTGCTCATACAGCACTTTCCCCTGCAATTTTCCAGCGCACCAAATTGAAAAGCAGGCTGTCCATGATCAGGCGGCTGTCAACCGAAGAGCTTTTCATCCGGTATTCGGCAGCGAGGACCTGTTTCAGGCCGTCCTGCAGATATTCGCAGCTGAATTGAGCTGCCTGCCGAAAAAGCATATACAGCCCATAAGGGTGATTTTTCCAAAGCAAAGAGGACCATTCATCCCTCCCTTCCTTGAGCTGCGGGAGATATCTTTTCTGGAAAACCTGGTAAGAGAGGGATTGATTGTAAGACGGGGACCTGAGTTCCTGGAAGGAACGGACGAGAAGAAGTTTTTTCAGGTGATTCCTGAGAGTTGCCAAAACAGCCAGGCCGTGGACACCATTGTCATGAAGGTGGGCGAGTATAAGAAGGCCGTTTGCCAGATTGCCTGAAGTTACAGCCTCGGTAAGTTCATAGAGGGCTTCTTCCCTCGTGCGGCCTATTATGGCGTCAATGTCATCTCCGGTAATAGTTTTTCTCTCTCCGGCAAAGAGTGCAAGTTTCTCTGCCTCCATGACCGCAGCCACAGGATGAAAACCGACTCTTTCCATAAGAACCGGAAGAGTGTCCGGGGCCAGCTTCTTGCCGTACTTGGCCAGGGTATCTTGAATCAGTTCCTTGATGACTTTTTCCTGGTCTTTTTTTGCAGCGGCAGAACCTCCGCTTTCAACGGCAAGGTCGATTATGATGCCATACTCCTGAATATATTTATAAAGCCGTTTTCTCTTGTCTACTGCTTCCGCTAGGAGAATCAGGGTGTTGTTCCGGGGTATGCCTTTTTCAAAGGCCTGCATATACATGCCGGCAGCATCGGAATCCGTGCTTTTGGCCATGGACAAATCAGCCGGAATGTCAGCCAGAAGTCCACTGACCCAGGACAGATCACTCTGAGGTTTATTAAAACCGAAAAGATTTTTCCAGCGTGCAGCTGAAAGGGATGTAATATCCTCGTCAGCAAGGTCGTCAGGTGACAAACCGGCAAGATGAACCATTTGAAGAAGATAGCGAAGGGCCTGTTTGTCCTCATTGCGCTCTTTTTTTTCACAGACCTTGTTCCAGATATTTTTGGCTACCCCTTTTGAATAGAAAAGCTTCGAGTCAGTTACCCAGATGATTTGCGGCCCTGAAAAAAGGCTGAAAGTCTTCAGCTGGTTGAGGGTTTTGCTGAAATCCTCCTGGTCGCCGTCTATATGCTGCAGGCTGGTTGCCTGACGTTTTTCTTCCGGCAGCAACCGGTCAATTAATTCCTGGGCTGCATTCCTGCAGAGATAGCGTTCTCCCCAAATGAGATAGATCTGGGAGCTTGCATCCTGATCTATTTCTGCAAGAAGCTTAGGAATATCCAGGCGTTTATAAGTCGGCATGGAGATGTATTAAGCAATAAAAAATTGTTGTAGGTAAATTTTAAAGACGACCATTTTACTCTGCCCGTCAGCTTTTCCACGTATTCTGAGAGCAACATTTCAATAAATAATTATACCATAATTATTCTCATTTTTAGAGGGCATAATTAAAAAAATAGGGCCTGAGAAACCATTTTTCCATGGAAGCCGGACAGCGTTTTACTATTTAAAACCGGATGCTTTTCCAGGCCCTGACAGGTTTTTTTTGTTTAGAAAATCGGTTTTGAGGGGGTATGCAGAAAAATGATATAAAAAGTTGCCGCCACACTGAAGCCAAAAAGAAAAAACAAGAACAGGGGGAGGGACCACTGACGCAAGATCGTAAAAAAACTTTTTTTCTGGGATCTGCCTTTGGGGGCTCTTTTTTTAGTGGGCTTTTTCTTCTTTTTTTTTGTCGTCATATATTATCTGTAAGCACAGATAAGGGATGCAATCAGCTTAGGTGTGCAGATTTGTTTCGTTGGCTTGCATTGGTCATAAAAGTGATAAAAGAATGGTTATCCGGACTGAAGATTAAAGTTATTTCTCCCTGCTTATAACATATTTTGCCAGACCGGTAAGTATTTCAAGGGTTTCCCTGTTTGGGCCGGAAGCAAATAAAGCCAGGCTCTCCAGCCCGGTATTTATCAGTTTTTCAGCCATGATCTTCGCATATTCGAATCCGCCGTTTTTGTGAATAATTTTCCTGGCATCTTCAAATTTTGCAATACGGTCACTTTTCGGTTTGTTGAGGAGGTCAATGAGGAAACTTCTATCCTGTTCTTTTGCCGTTTCCAGGGTGCGGATCAACGGCAGGGTCATTTTCCCTTCATAAAAGTCATTCCCCACACCCTTACCGGTCTTGGCTGCATCACCCAGATAATCCAGAAGATCATCCTGTATCTGGAAGGCAAGACCAAGGTTTGCTCCATACTGTTTGAGCGCCTTTAATTCAGGGTTGTCAGCGCCTGCAATGATCCCGCCCGTCTCACAGACCGCGCCGATGAATAAAGCTGTTTTGCCGTTAATCACTGAAAAGTAATCTTTCTCAGACTGATTCAGATTATGGACATTGGCAAGCTGGAGAAATTCTCCGGCAACCATAGCCTCTGTTGAGCTGCAGATTAGATCCAGGCAGCGCTTGCCGCCGATGGTGCCAACAAGATACATTGAACGGGCATGGAGGAAATCTCCGGCAAGAATAGCAGGAGTGAGGCCAAAGATCTTGTTTACTGTCGGGCGGCCGCGCCTGGTATCTGCATGGTCAATAACATCATCGTGGAGCAGGGTCGCAACATGGAGGTACTCATAAGCAATAGCCACCGGGTAGTTCTCTGTCCCGGGAGTGGAGCAAAGGCGGGCCGAAAGAATACAGAGCAGAGGCCTTATTCTTTTGCCGCCGTTGAAAAG
>JAFDCR010000063.1 GCA_019312685.1 Deltaproteobacteria bacterium
AAGAATCATGCATATCACTGTCAAGCTCTTTGCCACCCTGCGCGATTTCGGACCTGAAATTCAGGAGATGAAGGTGGAGCAGAACATCACAATAGAAGAGGTTATCAAAACGCTCAACCTGCCGGAGGATATTCCCCTGTTGAAAATTGTCAACGGCGTGCATGCTGATCCGGGAAAAATGCTTAAGGAAGGTGATGTTCTGGCACTTTTCCCCCCGGTGGGCGGAGGTTAAGAGGACTGTACGGAAAACTTCACCATCTTGGTGACAAATTGCGCATCTCCTTGTTTAAACAACCCGGGTGGAACCTCCCTGCCATCCAGTAAAATTTTTATACAGCCCCGCCAGAACTCGTCCGGCAGGCTTTTGAGGTAACCGGCCAAGGCCGCTGCCTGGATATATATCCCTTTTTGCAGGATCCCGGGCCCCAAATCTTCCATGAGGAGACTCAAGATCTTGAGCTGGACAAAACCCTTACCTGAATAGCTGTAATCGCCTGTTTCCCGGTGGGTGATGCCGTGACGGAAAACCGCCAGGGGGCCGCTCCTTAATGACATACCCGCCAGACCGGGCATGGTGCCCGACAGGGTAAGCCTGGCCCCGTCTCTGATAATAGCCGTGTCAGTATGGTCAGCCGGTTTACCGTTCAGAAAGATTCCCTGGATGCGTTTCTCTATATATTCCGGACTCAGATTCAACTGGCTTAAAAAAAAATCTTCTATAGTGCAGCCCACTTCGGCCTCAAGATAAAAGCCGCTCTGCAACAGATAAAAAAGATTTTTTATCTGTTCTGGGAGAAGTTCCAAAGACAGGCCGGCTGCCTTATGCAACTCCCCGCGTATTTCTTCTTTATCCACTGAATAGAACTCCACGCCGATACGGATTCACCTTACAGAAAAAAGGAGGAGACATCTATACCGCCTCCCCCTTTTTTCTAAATTATTTTACTTAACTGTTACCACTTGAACACCTGGTCAAGTTCCTCATCCGTGACTTCGAAGGTGACGTTATGCGGCGGAAACACCTCGGTCTTGAAGTAACTCGGCAGACGGGCATGTGCGTGGGTAAAGCCGGCCCGGGCATTAAAATCAAGCTCGTCCGTAAGGACCTTTTTCCCCAGTACCGTGACCCCGTCCGCGGTGAACTCTACCCCCGCATAGGCGCCGATTATATCCAGCAGGGCCTGGAAGGTCTCGGGCTGGTCGAGAATGGCAAAGGCAATAAACAGGCACATACCGGTCGAGTCAATTGCCGCGGTAGCGATCTGCAGGTTTCTCGAGAGTTCAACCTGTCCTTCCGGTTTCAGTGCGTCCACATCACCGCCGACTTTAAGGACATTCTGGGCCACGGCATAACCGGCGGTATGGTCGGCTCCCATGGGGCTGGTGGCATAGGTAACACCGATACCCTGTACTGCCCTGGGATCATAAGCCGGCATGGCCTGACCTTTGACTACCGGGGCGCGTTCGACCCCGAAGGCCCTGGCAACCACTGCTGCACCACTTCCCAGAATACGGCCCAGATGGGTGCCCTTGCCGACTTCATCGACGAAATTACTGGCAGCCTCGCCATCACCGAACTCGGCAAGGCCCGCCTCCATGGCTACCGCAATTGCATTGCCCATTTCTATTGTATCGACACCGTAATTGTCATCCAGAAAGTCCAGCATGGCCACGGTATCAAGATCATCGATCCCGCAGTTGCCGCCATGGGCCCAGACGGTTTCATATTCCGGCTGTTTTGTCAGGTAATGGCCGTCCTTGTCATGAAAAATTCCCGAGCAGCGGATAACACAGCCGCGATGGCAGCCGTGCGTGGCAAGACCGCCGCGGGCCGTTTCGGTTTCCGCCTGGGTCTCGCCGCTGATCTTTGCCGCCCCGTCAAAGCTGCCCTGCTTGAAATTATAGGTCGGGTAACCGCCCACTTCGCTGAGTATATTGGTCAGGACATTGGTGCCGTATGCAGGCAAACCTTCTCCGGTAACCGCATGGGAATTCAATCCATTAACAAAACGTTTGTTGGCGTTCTTGAATTTTTCCGGGTCCTTTGGGGAACGCATCGGCATCCCGGCATCATCCAGGATAATCACCTTGACACCCTTGGCCCCCATGACGGCGCCGACCCCGCCTCTGCCAGCGTGGCGTGTCGGCCTCAGCTCCATGTCAGTGCAGGCCACCGAGGCAGAACACATCTTCATTTCACCGGCCGGACCGATGGAAATGCAGGAAATCTTTTCCCCGTACTCGTTTTTCATCTTATCGATCAGGTCATAGTTGGTCATCATTCTGAGACTGTTGTCAACTGTGACCTGCACGCCGTCCTTATTGATAAACACCTTGTACAGGTCATCGGTTTTGGGTTTGCCTTCGAGGACAATTGCGGCATAGCCAAGCCTGGCCAGCATCTGGGAGGGCTGGCCGCCGGCGTTTGCCTCTTTAATGCCTCCTGTAAGCGGGCTTTTGCAGCCCACTGAAATCCTGCCTGACATGGCCGCGGTTGTGCCGCTCAGCAGTCCGGGAGCAATTACCAGTTTGTTTTCTGCTCCCAGGGCATGACAGGTCGGCGGGACTTCTTTGGCTATAATCCCTGAAGTTAAAGCCCTGCCTCCCAAACCTTCATATTCACCTATCAGTACTTCCTTAACCTCAGGGTTGCCGTCTCCTCCCATATCAATCCGCAGTATCTTATCCATTACACCCTCCCCGCTCTGTTTTGCTGAAAAACTTTTCTTGTTTCCTTTCAAAAAATAAATTCCATACCCGGATATAAAAACAAAAAACCCCCAAAGAGTTGATATTACCCTTGGAGGTTAGATAACGGGTTATTGAGGTTGGTCACTTGCATAGGATTAGCCTCAAAGTATAAATTTATGGGGTACAGCGTTCATTTTTAGTCAGTAAATCTACCTAATGTCAAGCAGAATCTCATTCTGAACG
>JAFDCR010000064.1 GCA_019312685.1 Deltaproteobacteria bacterium
ATCGGTGGTTTCGGTCGCACCGATATATATATCAACCGCTGCGAGACCCGCATAGGATGGGACATTGTTCAACCAGACCTTTAAAGCCTTCAGTGTCGGTGTGGTATGACCGAAATTAATAAAGGCACCGGAAGAACACATTGGTGAGAAAGTACCGGTGGTAACTACATCGACCTTTTGGGCCGCCTTTTCCGGGCCGTGCTTTTTAACAATACCGACCATCTCTTCCGCCGTCACAACCACGGCCTCACCGGCCTTTATTCTGGCATTTATTTCCTCATAGGTCTTGTTGACCTTCTGCTTACTCATCAAACTCTCCTGTCAGGCAATTTTAAGTTGTTCAGAAAAAACGGCGATAATAGTAGCAGCATGCCAGTTTGCAAAGCAACCTTTTTACTGCAAAAATGGGTTTTTTCTTTTCTTATGTTATGAGATGCTTTAAGTTCACACCTTTCTAGTACACAATAACCCGGCAATCAACTAAGGAAGCAGAGTGGAGATGGAAGACAAAAAAAAGGCTGCCAACAAAGCAGAACTTGAAAAAATCAGGGGAAAAATTGATGCAATCGACAACAAGTTCCTTGAGCTCCTGAAACAGAGAATTAAGCATGCCCAGGAAATTGGCCGCATCAAGTCTAAAGACAAGCGGGCAAAGTATGATCCCCTGCGTGAAAGACAGATCTATGCGCGTCTGCTTGAAAACAATAAGGATGATTTCCCGGAGCAGGCCCTGCTCTCCATCTTTCATGAGATTATTACCACCTGCAGGTTATCGCAGAAAAAACCAGTCGTATCCTACCTCGGACCCGAGGCAACCTATACCCATCAGGCCGGGGTCAAATACTTCGGCCACTCCGCCGACTACCAGCCCATAGAGACCATTGAGGACATCTTCTCCGAAGTGGAAAGGGGTCGGACAAGCTTTGGCGTAGTGCCGGTGGAAAACTCTATAGAGGGAGCAATATTTTCTACCCTGGACTCCTTTATGAAGCACAAGGTCAAGATATGCGGCGAGGTGAACCTTGAGATCAGCCATAACCTCGTCTGTCAGTCCGGGAATATAGATGACATTAAGACAGTTGCCTCCCATTCGCAGCCCCTGGCCCAATGCCGGGAGTGGCTGAAAAAACATTTGCCGGATACACCGACCCTGCCTGTATTCAGTACCGGTGTAGCTGCCCAGATGGCCGCAAAAGACCCAACTGTCGGCGCCATTGCCAGTTCTCTGGCAATCAAGACATATCAACTGCAGATTGTAGTCCGGGGGATTGAAGATTATCGCGGCAATACGACGCGCTTTCTGGTTATCGGGAAAAAATCGCCCCTGCGCAGCGGCCAGGACAAGACCTCTCTGCTCATTGGTCTGCTCGACAGACCGGGTGCCCTGAATGACGCCTTATCAATCCTGGCGGCCAAGGATATCAACCTTGCCAAGATCGAGTCCCGCCCCATTAAGGGAATGCAATGGAAGTACCTTTTCTTCATTGATATGGAGGGGCATATAGAGGACAAAAAAATAAAAGAAGGCTGCCAGGACCTGCGGAAAATCTGCTCCTATTATGAATGGCTGGGTTCTTACCCCATGGCTGATGTAATGTAATCGGCCTGCAGTTCTCATTTTGTTTTATATCCTGCGATCATGCTCTTACTGGCAATAGAAAGCTCCTGCGATGAAACTGCGGCCGCAGTGCTCCAGGATGGCGTCAACCTGCTCTCCAGTGTGGTTGACAGCCAGATTCAGGTCCATAGCCCCTATGGCGGCATTGTGCCTGAACTTGCTTCGCGCCGGCATATAGCTACTATTTATCCGGTTGTGGAACAGGCCCTGCAGCAGGCCGGTGTTCGCCTCGACCAGCTTGACGCAATTGCCGCAACCCAGGGGCCCGGCCTGGTAGGTTCCCTGCTCATCGGCATGTCATTTGCCAAGGCTGCCGCCTATGTGGAAAATCTTCCCTGTATCGGAGTGGATCACATGGCCGGTCACCTGCTCTCGATTTTCCTGGGCAAGGACACGCCCTCCTTTCCCTATATCGCACTGATCGCATCCGGTGGCCATTCGAGTATCTACATTGTTCATGATCACCTCTCCTATGAACAGATAGGCCAGACAAGGGACGACGCTGCCGGCGAGGCGTTTGACAAGGTCGCCAAGCTGCTTGGCCTCGGTTATCCCGGTGGCCCGGTAATTGCCGAAAAAGCTGAAAAAGGAAAGCGTGAGGCCATAAGTTTCCCCAGGGCCTGGCTGGAAGCCGACAGTTTTGATTTCAGTTTCAGCGGGGTGAAGACCGCGGTTGTTAACTTTGTCAACAGAGCCAAGCAAAAAAATGAGGAGCTGAATATTCCAGACATCTGCGCCTCCTTCCAGGAGGCGGTTGCAGATGTTCTTGTTGAAAAAACCATTATGGCTGCCCGGAAATTCGGAATAGACAGGATCGTTCTGGCAGGCGGGGTCGGGGCCAACCAGCGTCTGCGTGAACACCTGACCTTCCGGGCCCTTGAGGAGGATATGGGGGTATTTCTGCCACCCAAACATTTCTGCACCGACAATGCAGCCATGATCGCCATTGCCGGTTATCACCTTTTCAACAGCGGCCGGTATGAAGCAGACTCAATCGAGATGGATGTGTACTCGAGGTCCCCGGTCGGCATTTAATTTCGAGCTTTCCTGTTAATTCTTAATTTGTTAAAATTTTTGGTTGAAACCACGATAAATCCTTCTGCGCCATAAAACCTTATAACAGCAATCAATGAAACTTGAGCCGCGCCGTGCTGCCAGATATTACTACCTTAGATTCATCCGCTTGCGGGGAGAGCCCAGTGTCCTGGCCCGGGGAATTGCTGTGGGGACATTCATCGGCATTACCCCCACCATTCCCTTTCATACAATTCTGGCACTGTTATTTTCCTTCATCCTGAGAGGGAGCAAAGTTGCAGCTCTGCTGGCCTCTGTCTTGGTAAGTAATCCGCTAACCTTCTTCCCGCAGTATTATTTTTCCTGGAAAATAGGCAACTGGTTTACACCGGGAAATCACTCATGGGAA
>JAFDCR010000065.1 GCA_019312685.1 Deltaproteobacteria bacterium
ATGGCATGAACAAGGTCGATATTTCCTATATTGACAATGTTGCTGAGGCCCATATCCTTGCAGCTGAGAATTTACATGCAGCAGCTACAGCAGCCGGGAATGCTTATTTTATTTCACAGGACGAACCTGTTAATCTATGGAACTGGATAAATGAACTGTTTGAGAGAAAGGGAATTCCCCCTGTTAAAAAGAAAATCGGGGCGGGGACGGCCTATATTTTAGGAACATTGCTGGAAGGGGTACATATGTGGTTCGGCTTTGACAAAGAACCTCCCATGACCCGTTTTCTGGCCGAACAGCTGGCCAAATCCCATTGGTTTTCCATAGATAAGGCCCGGCGTGATCTCGGTTATGAACCTCGTGTCTCAACAGCCGAAGGGATGGATCGGTTGATCCGGTGGCTGGAAAACAGAACAAATGGGGTCTAGGATTGTCATCTTACAATACAGATGACGATTATTGGATAACAAGACAATCCAATGATTGACAGACACAATGGGGCGAGTGGGCAAGGGCAGAAATATATTATTTCCTTCCCTGAAGATCTTAAATTCCTTATTTTATGACAATATTACCCGAATCCTTGAACCCTTGAATCCTAAAAACAAAATGAAACTGCTGACAAAAATCATACTGGTTTTATTCATTATCGTAAGTCTGCCGCAGTACTTATCCAGGTTCAACCCTGCATATGCCTTTTCAGTTGGAGATGAAAAAAAGGTCGGTGAAGAACTCCATACAATGGTGCGAAAGGAATTCAGGTTGATCGACGAACCAGATATTATTCAATACATAAATGAACTGGGGAATTCAACCCTTGAAGTGGCCGGTTCCCAATATTTTGATTATCATTTTTTTGTTATCAACAATAAAGAGCTCAACGCCTTTGCAGCACCGTCAGGACTCATATTTTTTCACAGCGGCCTTATAGAAACCCTTGAGAATGAAGGGGAACTCGTGGGAGTTATCGCCCATGAAATAGGTCATGTGGTAAGTCGACATCTGGCCGACAGAATAAAAAAAACCTCCAGGATAAGCGCGGCAACCATGCTGGGAGTACTTGTGGGAATTGCCATAGGGGGTGGTCCGCTTTCTGAGGCGATAATTGCAGGATCTGCTGCGGCAGGACAAACAGCGGCGTTATCCTTCAGCCGCCTGGATGAGGAAGAAGCCGACCGCCTTGCCTTTAAATGGATGCAGGACCAAAATCGCAATCCCTCTGTTATGGTTGATATGCTGCGTAAGATTCATAATATTAACCGTTACCGTCAGGGCAACATCCCTCCTTACCTGCTTACCCACCCCGGGCCTGACATTCGTATGGGTTATATCCAGGACCTCATCCTGTTCACTGAGAAAAAACCTTATGTCCAATTTGATGATTTCCCTTTTCAAAGGTTTAAAAGCCGCATTATCAGCATGACGAAAGATCCCATGCAGCTGATCAGTAATTACCGGAATGCTGTTTTATCAATGGAGCAGGAGTCCAGTGAGGCTGCCATGGCCCATTATATCCTGTCCCAGGCATATCTTGCCGCGGCAGATTATGTGAATGCCTTGAAAGAACTACAAAAAACCATATCAATCTATCCCGAGAGAGTAATTCTGAAAACCGATCTTGGGGTTATTTATTTGAAATCGGGTAATTATAAAATGGCAATCACTCAGCTGCAGGAGGCCAGAAAAGCGGGGGACAACAGTGCATATACAATTTTTAACCTGGCCATGGCACTTGAGAAAACAGGCCAACTGCAGGAGGCGGCTGAATATTACGAAGAACTGCTGCCCCAGATGTCTGATTATTCGAAGTTGTATTACCAGCTTGCCAGGGTAAAAGCAGCATTGGGGCTGGAGGGAGAAGGGTTTTATTATTATGGCTATTATTATTTATATGAAGGGAACCTGGAAAGGGCGGAAGCCCATTTTACAAAGGCGGTGTCACTCATGGCCGCGGATAATCAAATGAAGGCTGAGGCGGAAAGAATGCTTAAGAAAATTAAGGGATTTAAAACAGAGGGATAATTTAGTCCAGTGCAATTAATTCTGCTATTTTCAATATAAGTTCCGACATCCGGAAAGGTTTTTTTATGAACTTATCCTTCGGGTCTAAAAGAATATTTTTCAAAGCAATATATTCTTCATGGCCGCTTGAAATAAGAACCTTGATGTCACCTCTTATCTCTTTCAACCTGCTGTAAACCTTATCACCGCTCATGTCAGGCATTTTGATGTCCAGTATGACCAGGTCAATATCATCTTTGTCTCTTGCAATAATATCCAAGGCCGCTTTTCCTTTGTCAGTGCTTATTACCTTACAGCCTTGATGATCCAAGAGATTTTTTATGGTTGTTAAAACCTGCGGATCATCGTCAACAACCAAGACCTTAAGACCCGGTAAGTCACTGGAAGGTCTCCTGCCTGCCTTAATGATATCCTGTTCAGATATCTCTCTCGGCAGAAACACATTAAATGTTGTTTGGGCAGCATAGCTTTCCGCAGTTATGCAGCCATCGTGATTCCGCACAATACCTTTGGCGGCAGCCAAGCCCATACCCCTGCCGCTGAACTTGGTGCTGAAAAAAGGTTCAAAGATTTTGTCCATAAGTTCTTCAGATATGGTTGAGCCTGTATTGGTCACACTGATAAACACATATTCTCCGGGCGGATGGATATTTTTTCCATTACATTCCCACTTTTCATTCATGACCAGGTTTGTAGTTTTGATTTTTAACACACCCCCTG
>JAFDCR010000066.1 GCA_019312685.1 Deltaproteobacteria bacterium
ACCTGCTGGTAATGCTCAGCCAAGTCGTCTTCGCCAAAACCGTACAAAACAGTGAGGCTGCGGTAAGTCCGCCGAATACGGTGCCGGTTGTAAAGGAAAGTATGCCTCGCCGTTCCTCCCATAGATCATAGGAAGCATCCGGCAGCCCCGTTTCCTTGTCTCTGTAACAACACAGGAACTCGGCAGCCTTCTTGATAAGCGGTCGGTAGAGCGGTTTGATGAATTCAATATCTCGGTAAATAACAAAATGATTCCACAGGGCCCAGATTACCAGGGCGGTTTCGTCTTCCTGAATCGGCAGTTGGTGTTGGCCGTTATCCTGCCAGGGATGCCAGGAAGAGGCCAGGGTGGAGTCGGGATTATATTTATGAAGAAAATATCCTTCATCTGTAATTATTTTTGCACAGAACTGGTAAAAACGTTGGGCTATTACAGGGTAACCGGCAACATCAAGGGCGTTTGCAACAAGGGCTCCATCACGGGGCCAGATATAAGAATAGGTGTCCCGGTTGAATAAAACCACATCTGAATCATTGGCTGCCAGAATACCACCCTGGGCATCGATCTGTGTGTTGAGGACGAGTAGGCTCCTGCTGTATAACTTGGCCACTGAAGGAGGCAGTATATCGAGGGCGGGGGTTTCCTTATGAACCCAGAGATTCCAGTAGTCTGAAGTCCTTTTAATCAAGGATTCAGCTGATTTATGTTTTACAAGAGCATCGAGACGGCGCACATCCTGCCATGTTTTCCCTGCGGCAAGCCAGTAATAAGCTTTTCCCTGCGACATGCCGTCAACTTCCAGATGCAGACCAATAACAGAGTCAACAGATCCCTGGGCAATGGTATTGCCTGACAGGATTCCATCCTCGGCATCAATGTATGTTCCTTCCTTGCCGTGAATGTTTTTCTGGCCGACTGCAAACTGGTCCAGGCCGGAACCCATTTCAGTTTCCCCGCCTATCAGGAAGTAGCGCGCGCCCTTATAATGGACCAAACCTCCCGACTCAGGATCAAATACTGCAGTATCTCCCACACTGTTACCCGATATATCCATATTGTGACTGAGAAAAAGCCTAATGCGGCGTTCCTCCGGCAGCATATTCTCAACAATTATTTCACGTATATAGATATTTTCATGAAAGTCGACAATATCCCGGCACCTCAGGAGTATACCGAATTTTTTGTGATACAGTGATACACGCGTTACCTGGGAATCCTCCTCGTATCCCAGATCGATATTCCATTCATTACCGATCCAGGAAAATTGATTTTCCACCCAGATGCCAAGCCGGCAGTATTCTCCCTGGACATGATTTTCCTGGCCCACATGAGGAAAGTACAGGTCGCGGATATTGTAGTGATGATCAAAACATATAAGCAGTTTACCGTTTCCAACAGGTATATCTCTCGGCATAGACGCTTTCTCCCGGTGTCTGACAAATAAAACTGATCTCAGAAGTTTTGACTCTTACTCATGAAAAGTAACCGCTGTAAAATAAATGATCAATTAATTTTCTGTGTCCTGCAGGGAAAGCATACCGGGAGAGTTCAGCAGGATTTACCCAGCGGTATTCCTGGGCCCCACGGAGTTTTGGTTCGTCTCTGCCGGCCAGCAAGCTGCAGAAATAACAGTGCAGAACAACCCGGTATATCGTGTAGCTGTGCTGTACTGTGATGATTTTTCTGAGATTGCCGACTGCAAGTTCTGTCTCCTCGTTGTATTCACGAACCAGAGCCATTTCCGGGGTTTCACCATGTTCCAGACGTCCACCGGGAAACTCCCAGAGGTTGGGCCAGACTCCACTGGGTTTGCGTTTTTGGATGAGAACCCTGCTGTTACGCTCAAGAACGCCTGTGGCCATTTCAATAAATATAGTTTTGGAGGGATTTTTTAATACCGGTCTTTTTGAGACAAGTTCCAGTCTGAGGGCTTGGCAGTGAGAGCTTACAGGGCAAATCCTGCATCGAGGATTCCGTGGTATGCAGATAAGGGCACCGAGCTCCATGAGCGCCTGGTTGAAATCCCTGGCACAGCCTGGAGGGATCATCTCTCTGGCTTTTTGCCAGATAAATATTTGTGTTTCTTTATCTTTGACTTGCTTGTCAAGATTAAAAAGCCGGGCAAAAACACGTTCAATATTTGCATCCACCAGGGGGTATTCCCGATGGAAGGCAATGCTCATGATAGCCCCCGCAGTATAAGGACCTATACCGGGTAGACGAAGAAGACTTTTGTAGTCTTCAGGCAGGTTTCCATTGAAGTTCTTGGCAAGCAGCCTGGCTGTTTTAAGTATATTATGAGCCCTGGAATAATATCCCAGGCCTTCCCACAACTTCAGTATTTTTTCTTCGCTTGCCCTGGTTATACTTTTTATATCAGGAAAATATGATATCCAGGTGTTAAAATATGCAACCGCTCTGTCCATCTGGGTCTGCTGCAGCATGATTTCGGAGATCCAGACATGATATGGGGAATAAGTCTGCCGCCAGGGAAGCTTTCTGGCGTTTTCCCGGAACCACTGCAAAAGATCCTGCTGGAATTTTTCCATAAGTGTTACAAGCAAGAATATTTAACAATAACCCATATGGAGGTGGTTGCTAAATCAACATGTCGTGTAGCCGCAGCTTATACATTGGCTGCAGCCGCCGCTGCGACGCAGGGTAAGTTTGCCGCAGGCAGGACAGGAGGAGTAGGAAGAGGGTTCTTCGTACGGATCGGGGTCCTCTTTGCCGTTTGCTTCCGGAGCGCAGCTGTCAAGTACTTTGGCAAGGGCTGCCGGGATGGAGAATACTCTTCCCAGGGATGTGTTGGTCCAGACACTGTCGGAAGATATATCCTCCAGGGTGCGGGCTATTTTACCGACCAGACGGTAATCGTGCTGCAGTGCCACCGATATGACCCGGCCCAGTGACTCGCACATGCCATGTATGGTCGAGCCTGACTTGGTTGTATTGATAAACACCTCCCGGACATGATCCTGTTCGCCCTTGTTGGCCGTAACATAGAGTGATGCCGGACCGCTGAATTTGAAGGTGCTGCCGTAGCGTTCCGGCAAATCGGAAAATGGTGTACCCGGTTTTTCGGCAGACTTGGCGGCGGAGTCACTCAGAATGCCGGTCATGGAAGAATCCCGGAACATGGTGATCCCTTTGAGTTTACTGTCTCGGGCAACAAACAGCATTTCCTTTATATCTTCCACCGTTGTGGTAGCCGGGAGGTTTATGGTCTTGGAAACAGCAGTATGGTTGAATGTCTGGCACGCCTCCAGAATCCTGATCTGCTGCAGGGGGGTAATATTATGGGCTGTCTGACCTTCGATCCAGGCGAGTTTGTTTTTATCATATTCGTAAAACTCCAAAGGAACGAGTGTAAACTCTTTCCAGGAACCGTCCGCATCCTTGACGCGGCGGGACTGGATAATGGAAAAGTAGGGCTCAACCCCGGTGCATGCCACCCGTAAAAGCTGGGAAATTGAACCGGTCGGGGCCTGGGATGTGGTGACCGAGTTATAGAGACCACCCATTTTTTTGACTGCACCAAAAATTCTTTCTATATGTTTCTCCCAAATGGCGTTATCTGGTAGTTCACCAGCAAAATTTTCCGCCTCTTTGTGGATTTTGTTGACATATTTCATATTCCATTTTCTGGGTTCAAGTTTTTCCCCTTTGCTCTCCTTGAATTCGGCATAATCAATACTTCCCTGCATGGAACCGAGCATCAGGGCAAGCTGGGTAGCCTTGGCAAATTTCGGCGCCTCGTGTTCGTCGGTATAGGCTATTTCAAAGTGATTCATGGCATGCTGCAACCCGGTGAAACCGATTCCTATGGGCCTGAACTTCAAGGTGTTTTTCTTGATGCGTTCAATGGGGGGGAAGCCGCCCATATCCAGGATTTCATTTCCCGCCGCCGCGGCAAGTCTCGAGTATTCATAGACATTTGCAAGATAAGAGGAAAAGTCTTTATGAAGACATTTTGTCAGATTGACGGTAAGGAGATTACAGGCTGTATCCTTGGTTGAAAGATACTCACCGCAGGGATTTGAAAATACCGGGTTGTGCTTTCTCAGCACCGGGGTGTTATCAAGACTTTTTTGGGTGAAAAGCAGACCTGGGTCACCCGACTTCCAGATATATTCCGCAATAAGCTGGATGAGTTCTTCATCATCCCAGAATTTATCATCCGTAACATTGACTGAAACGTTGCAGCCGGTATAAACGCCTGGTTTTTCGCCTTTAAAGGTGATGAGTTCCTTAATGTCCTTGATGTCATAATCCGCCTGGATCATTAACGCGCCGCGCCGTTTCCCTCCCTGGCTTATTCTGGCAGACAGGTAGGAATAGCCCTTGGCAAATGAAACCGGTCCGGATGCTGTGCCCTGGCCATTATCAACCCGAGCTCCCTTGGGGCGAATGTGAGAGACATCTATCCCGCCGCCGCCGGAATGTTGGAATATGGTAACAAGATCCCTTTCCATATCAAATATTGCCTCAGTGGAGTCTTCAACGTTACCGAGGGGATAGCAGGAATAATAACCTTTTCTCTGGGTATATGGATTGCCGCCGTTCATGAGAAAAGGCGTTGCGGTAATAAACTGACCATTCTGCAGGGCCTTGGCAATACCTGGAAAAGAGAATTCACTGCTGATGCGTTTTAAAACCTGTCTGAGATCTTTTTCCTTGGGTTTGCCGGTTTTAGGATTCCTGACCGCATATCTTTCCTTAATCAGATAGTTTACAAAACGGTCCCATTCCTTAATGGCATCTTCTCGGCTTATCGGCAGTTTCATTCTCCGGACTCCTTGCATTGAAAAAAAACATTTGGTGTGATTTTGGGAGATTTACGGTTTGTCTCCTGTGATATTCAATCAGCTTCAATTGACAAGTATTTGATATTATTGATTAATTATCGATGATAACAGAATAATTGCTGGTAAAAAAGTTGTGTCAACTTTTGCTGGCTCCGGGAAATGAAAATATAGAATAAAGTAACTTGTGTGTCAAAGAAAAAGACACCACAATATGTGGTATATTATGTAAATCTTTTGCGAATCCAGCTATAAGCCGATTTAAAGAGGCAAAATGTGTCAGCTTGAAATTTCTTTATCGTTAAAATTTCAAATGGTAAATAAATGATATTTTTAGGGAGAAAATGACCCGGGTTCTATCCCAGCAGGGTTATTAAAATCATACCGATAAACATAAGCACGGTACCAAGCCCGCGGTATTTAATATCACTTTCCTTTAAGATCAGCCAACTCAGGAAAACACAGAAAAGGTATGGACAGGGAAAGCGGAGAAAGTTTCATAGCATACAGATAGAGGATATAGGCCGTTATATTGATCGGAATAGAAATGATGAAAGTCCACCAGAATGTATGGTCCAGCGTCGGTGTCTCGATGATGATGCAGCCAATGGCAAGAGGCGGCAGAGCCCAGAAGAGTTCGAGAACCGCTATTTCCAGCGGCTGGATTTCCTGACTAGGTTTTTATTGAAACATCCCTGGCGGCAATGGAGGCTGCTGCTGCCAGAGACAGAATAAACCAGATCACTTTCTTGGCATAGTCCTTACATAAATTTATTAAAGACTTTTTTTCTGACAGTATTAAAGAGCCCGTTTTTTTAAATCAATACAGATAAGAAGCTCGGCAAAAATACCAAATAAAAAAGGGTGGCTATCAGATAACCACCCTTTTCGGTTTAGCACTAAGTACGATTAATTATTAATTAAAAACTGCTTCGATAAATGCATCAACCCTGCGGTTGTTCTGCCTGCCGGCAGGTGTATCATTGGTATCCACAGGTCTGGTTTCACCATAACCGGTGGTTGTGATTCTTGAAGCATCAATATTGAACCTTTCGACCAGTGTCCTCTTAACACTTTCAGCCCTGCGCTTGGAAAGTCCCATGTTGTAATCTTCAGGGCCTATACTGTCGGTGTGGCCTTCGAGTTCAACAGTGGTTTTCGGGTATGCCTTCAGGAGATTGGCAACCTTTTCAATATCATCGATATAATCCTGTCTGATATTGGATTTGTCAAAATCAAACTCCACATTGAGCGTTATTGTGACTTTCTCCTTGATGGGGATGGGGCAGCCGGAGGAATCGACCTTGACACCAGGCGGGGTATCAGGACACCTGTCCCTGATGTCAAGAACACCATCGCCGTCGCTGTCCGGCAGCGGGCAGCCCAATTCGTCGACCATTATACCTGAGGGAGTGTCAGGGCATTTGTCAAGGTAATCCGGTATGCCGTCTCCGTCTCTGTCCAAGGGACAACCAACATTGTCGACCTTAACACCTTCAGGAGTGTCGGGGCACAGATCCCGGCTGTCGCCGACACCGTCTCCGTCACTGTCCTTTTCAAGGAAAACCCGGGTGACAAAATCTCCCATCCCCTTACCCACGTTTACCGTGTCACACTCATCCAGAGGTTTCATGTATAAATTGTCCGCCACAATGGCAAAGCCACACTGCCCCGCAGAAGCTATGTTCTGCATGGTCTCTTGTCCTGCAGGATCATTGCCTAAAAGAATTGTATAGATACAGACGTTTTCACCATACATCTTTTTCAGGGCTTCAGCTGAGGCTGCATGATCAACTTTTTCTGAGATGGCACCGTCACTCAACAGAATTACTGCAGTTCTGCCAGATACCTGTTTGAGGTCATTGCTGACATCATTTAAGGGGTCTATGGTATCTCTCATGCTCCCGACATCTTTCACAGCCTGAACACCACCCTCGAGACCGGCACTTGAAAAATCGGTCATGCCGTAAACCAGACCATCTTTTTCTTTAGATGCCGTGAAGCCGTATACACTCATTCCAGCTGTAAGGTCAAGGTTGTCGGGAAGGGACCTGTTCATACACCTGACCAGACCTTTTGATATATCAAGCTTTGTGGGACCTGAACGGAAGGATTTATCGGGACGCTGATTCATAGTGATGGTGGCATCCTGTACCACGATAAAATTGTCAGGTTTCAGTGAATAATCTCCGGTGTTGATCATCGCATTAATATCCACAGTCGTGCAGGAGATATCCGACGGACTTCTCGTTGACTTGCCAGCACAGCCTGACAGCACAAGGGTCAGGATCAATACCAATAGACTTGTAAGTAGATGGTTCGTTTTCATGGCCCCTCCTTTGTAATAAGCTAGAATATAAATCCCTAAACAATTAAAAACGCATTAATTTTAACGAAAACAAACTATAAAAATTATTGTTTTGTTGCTGTCGTAAAAAAATATGTATTGTCTAAAAAAAATAAAAAGGTTGAATTATATTTAACAATTAACCCGTGTTTGCTTTTTTGTCACGCATAAAATGAAAAGCCAAATCATTTGTCCTACTGTTCATTATTTTTTGTGAGTTTTTGAGCAGGTTGAAAAAGACCGCGGAGCATTGAGAAAATTTTCTTGACGCCGCTCCAGATTTTAGGCAGCAGCCAGAAAAGCAACAGAATAAAAATAAGAATGAATATTACAAATAACCAGGGGTAGTGGATGGCGGTCCAGAGTCCTGCAATAACCGCAACATCTTCACCAAGTGATGTAAACCAGTTGGTAATCGGTTCCGGTGAGGTATTGATGAGGACACGTGATCCGGCCTTTGTTGCATGGGTGGATGCAGCCAAACCGCCGCCAAGCAGGGCGGCGGCAACGGCAACAGCCGGGTTTACCTCCCCGACCGCAGCAGCTGCCAGAAGAGCTCCCAATGGAATTCTTATAAAGGTATGTACAGTATCCCAGCCGTTGTCAACCCCCGGTATCTTATCGGCAAAAAACTCGGCTGTGTACATGGTGCCGGCGGCAATGAGAATCAGAGGATCGGTCAAGATTACCAGGTCCGGCGGCAGGGTTATATTACCCGTTGAGCCCAATATTCCCAGAACGAGAATAGCGGCATAGAGATTAATACCACTGGCCCAGGCAACACCCATGGTAAGTGAAATTGTCTTTATTATAACATCAAGTTGGTCCATTTTCTGTTTCCTTTATTTCCGGGTTATTACTATTATGGATTTCCTGACAGTTTATGTTGTATTGAT